>NZ_JBDSLS010000219.1:0-20247 GCF_039916245.1 Gelidibacter sp. | reverse complement strand
TTGCCAAAGCAGGTGTTGCTTATGCTAAAGCTAATGGCTTTAACGTGGTTATTATAGATACCGCTGGACGTTTGGCAGTTGATGAGGCAATGATGACCGAGATTTCGAACATTCATAAAGCTATTCAACCGCAAGAAACCTTATTTGTGGTCGATGCCATGACCGGTCAAGATGCTGTTAATACGGCAAAAGCCTTTAATGATGTCTTAAATTTTGATGGTGTTATCCTTACCAAATTAGATGGTGATACTCGTGGTGGTGCGGCCATTTCGATTAAAGCTGTAGTCAATAAGCCGATTAAGTTTATTGGTACTGGTGAGAAAATGGAAGCTATTGATATCTTCTATCCATCACGTATGGCCGATCGTATTTTGGGGATGGGTGACGTTGTTTCTCTTGTTGAACGTGCTCAGGAGCAGTTTGATGAAGAGGAAGCACGCAAACTTCAGAAGAAAATTGCAAAGAATCAATTCGGTTTTGATGATTTCTTGAAGCAAATTCAGCAGATCAAAAAGATGGGGAACATGAAGGATCTTATCGGCATGATTCCTGGAGCTGGAAAAATGATGAAAGATGTTGATATCGATGATGATGCTTTCAAAGGTATTGAAGCGATCATCCACTCCATGACGGTTGAGGAAAGAACTAATCCATCAATCATTAATGCTAGTAGAAAGAAGCGTATTGGTAAAGGTTCAGGAACTTCGGTTCAGGAAGTGAATCAGTTGCTGAAACAATTTGACCAAATGAGCAAGATGATGAAGATGATGCAAGGTGGCAAAGGAAAGGCCATGATGCAGGCGATGAAGAATATGAAGTAGGTTTTTAGTTTTTAGTCTCAGTTTTCAGTCTCAGTCGCGGTGGACAGTCTCAGATTTTGGTCACAGTAAAAAAACTAAGTATGGATTTCAAGAAATTAATAGCATATAAAAAATCATTTGATTTAGGGATGGCTATTTATGATTTTTCTAAATCCTTTCCAAAAGAGGAAACTTACGCTTTAACTGATCAAATTAGAAGAAGTTCCCGATCTGTTTCTGCAAATATTGCAGAGTCATATCGAAAAAGAAGATATCCCAGGCATTTCATTAGTAAATTGACAGATGCTGATGGAGAAAATTCAGAAACAAGTGTATGGTTGGATTATGCCCTGGCTTGTGAATATTTGAAAAGAGAAGATTTTGAAAAATTAGAAAAAGAAGTCATTGAAATTGGAAAGTTAATTAATTATATGATTAATAATCCTGACAAATTTGGAGTGAAACCAGAAGAGTGAACCTTTGAGTCTCAGTTTTCAGTCTCGGTTTTCAGTCACAGTAGTGGAGCGATAATAGATGATTTTGAAAAGTTAGAAAAGAAGTAATTAAAATAGGAAAGTTGATTAATTATCCTGATAAATTTTGAGTAAAACCGGAAGAGTGAGTACTGAAAACTGACACTGCGACTGAAAACTATTAGAGAAGTTAATTATATGATTAACGACCCTAATTGATTTGGGAAAAACCTCAAGAGTAAGCAACTGAATACTGCCACTGCGACTGAAAACTACTCGCAGCTAATCAAATATAAAACACATGGTATTACTAGACGGAAAAAAAGTAAGCAACGACATTAAGAATGAAATTGCTGAACAGGTTAAAAAAATGAAAGCTAATGGCGAAAAGGCACCGCATCTTGCTGCGATAATAGTGGGCAATGATGGTGCGAGTTTAACTTATGTGGCTAGTAAAGTGAAAGCCTGTGAGCGTGTGGGATTTGATTCTACCATGGTGCGGATGTCCAACACCACCAGTGAAGTTGAATTGCTGGAAAAAATTCGTGAGTTAAATGAAAATCCAGATATTGATGGATTTATTATTCAGCTGCCATTACCAAAACAGATAGACACTCAAAAAGTACTTTTAGCTGTAGATCCAAATAAAGATGTGGATGGTTTCCATCCGATGAACTTTGGAAGAATGGCTTTGGATATGTCGACATTTATTCCTGCAACGCCGTTTGGGATATTGGAATTGTTAGACAGATACGGTGTGGAAACGCAAGGAAAACATACGGTTGTGATTGGTAGAAGCCACATTGTTGGAAGGCCGATGAGTATTTTGATGGGTAGAAAAGGATTCCCAGGAAACTCAACCGTTACTTTAACGCATAGCCATACCAAAAATATCACTCAAATTACTTCTCAGGCAGATATCATTATTTCTGCACTTGGCGTTCCGAATTTCTTAAAAGCGGAAATGGTTAAGGATGACGTAGTCATTATTGATGTTGGAATTACCAGAGTTCCTGATGAGAACAGCGAAAAAGGCTATCGAATTACAGGCGATGTGGATTTTGAAAACGTCAGTAAAAAAGCAAGCTTTATTACACCAGTACCTGGAGGTGTTGGGCCAATGACGATTGCCATGTTGCTTAAAAACACCTTGTTGGCACGCGAACGTCAATTTAAAATCTAATTAAATCTTAGGAATTACAAATCAGTATTTCGAAATTTAACTTATATAAAAATACGCTTAATCGTGTCAAGGATGACAACAGATTAAGCGTGTTTTTATTGATATAGCTTTAGATGTATTTTTTGCTATTTGGCAAATAATTGTCCCATATCCTTAAAGGCTTTAAATTCGAGTGCATTGCCAGCTGGATCTAGAAAAAACATGGTCGTCTGTTCTCCAACCTGACCCTCAAATCGGATATAAGGTTCTATTATAAATTGAACACCTTTAGCTCTGATATTTTCGGCAAAATCATGAAATACGTCCCATGGGAGCACTACACCATAATGAGGTACGGGCACATGCTTGCCATCCACAGGATTGGTGTGTAAATCTTCGGCTGATTTTTCTTTATAATGAATGACCAATTGATGTCCGAAGAAATTAAAATCCACCCAATGGTCAGAGCTTCTACCTTCCTCACAGTTTAAAATGTCCTTGTAAAAAGTTCTACATTCTTCAAGATTGTGAACGGGAATGGCAATGTGGAATGGCGATAATTCTGTAGTCATAGCTTATGGTGTTGATTTAATCAAATAACGTTTTACTAACTTTTTCTTCTGGATGGACGTTCTGCTGTCGGGATTTTTTTCGTTGGGTTTTCTATGACTTGTTTTGATGAATCTTCTAAGAGTTCATTTAAGTTTTTAAACTCCGCTTCAGTCAATTCGCGATGTGTACCAACCGGAATATCCAATTTGATATTCATGATTCGGATACGTTTTAAGGCCACAACTTCATAGTCCAAATACTCACACATCCTGCGGATTTGTCGGTTCAAACCTTGGGTCAGAATAATCCTGAATTCGTAGGTTCCTAATTTCTCAACCACACATTTGTTCGAAATGCGATCTAAAACGGGTACGCCATTCGACATGCGTTCAATAAAAGTTTGGGAAATAGGTTTGTCTACCGTTACAATATATTCCTTCTCGTTATTATTGGTGGCTCTTAAGATTTTGTTGACGATGTCGCCATCATCCGTCAGAAGGATTAATCCTTCACTAGGCTTATCGAGTCGACCAATTGGAAAAATGCGTTTAGGATACTTGATATAATCAATGATATTATCTTTTTCAACACGGGTATCGGTCGTGCATACTATTCCGATAGGTTTGTTGAAGGCCAAGTAAACAAATGCTTCCTTGGTATCTTTGATTGGTTTTCCATCCACATGAACGACATCCTTTTCTGAGATTTTTGTGCCCATTTCCGGGATTTTTCCGTTGATGGTTACGCGGCCTGCTTCAATGAGTTTGTCAGCTTCCCTGCGCGAGCAATAGCCAACTTCACTTAAAAATTTGTTGATTCGTTTGAGATTTTCTTCCATAAAACAAAGGTAATAGTTTATGCGTCAATAAATGCGTAAATATGTTCAGCAACTGAGGCATCGATTAAGGAATGGCCCAAACCTTTTGTAGTAATCAGTTTGCTGTTTTTGAAACTGTTTTTTATAAGCAAAGCATCCTTGTATGGAATAATACGATCATCTTCATCATGAATAATCAGTCCTTCGGATGCGATGGTTTCAAGAAATTTTGCCGTTGAAAAAGTCTCTGCCGGACTGCCAAAGCGTTCAACAATAGTGTGTTGTAATTCTGAAACAATGCGTTGATTATAGCCCAACATATCTGTATAGCGTTTCATAACATCTTTAAATTCTGACGGAGATCCAAGCAGAACTAATTTTTTTAATGGTGCGAATTGATATTTATGCTGAAAATAAACTGATGCCATCCCACCAACAGAATGCCCAATGATGATGTCTGGTGAAAACCGATTGGCAACTACATTTATGAACTCGGCGTATAATAGGGCATTAAATATGTTTCCCCCTGATCTTCCGTGAGCTGGTGCATCAAGAGCAACAACATTGAAACCTTTCTTTTTAAGATCGATGATTAGTTTTTTCCATCGCGCAGAATTGCTCTCCCAACCATGAGTTAAAAGTATGGTTTGTTTTGTGCCAAGCCATCTATAGGTCATGATCCGATGGTTTTCAAACTTCAACTCTTCTTGATAGGCGGTATGTAAAAAGTCGGACTGCTCCTCGTTTACTTTTCCAGCTCTTGGTGTCGTGAATAAATACATCGCCTTGTTGGCTGCATAAGGTTTGGATATATAACTCAGCATATTGATATAATTCCCGATTAATTTGACTACGAGTTCTTTCATAAATCTCTAAATAGGGATTAGTCTTCTCTGTTAACGAGATCCATAGAAAATGCTGGGAGACAAATAGCAAGGTATTCACAAGGCTCGGTATAAGGATTGGAATATTGAACCCGAGTGTTTTTTTGAATTTTTATCGATTCGCCAGCCGATAAGATTATGGTGTCTCCTTCGATGATAAATTGTTTTTTACCGCTGATGATAAATGTGTATTCATCAAATTCTGGGGTTTGAAAAGGTTCACTCCAACCTGCCGGTGCGACCATATGCGCAATGCTGATTTGGGAATTACCATCTGTAGCCCTTCCAAAGTGCTCTTTGATTATTTTTCCATCGGTTGTTGGTACAACAAATGGAGCGTTTTGAATTTTATAGCGTTTATTTGACATTCGTTTTTTCTGTTTTTAAATTTTAATCAATCAGTCCTCAGCCTGTCCGTACCGAAAAGGAACGTTCGGGCGGGTCATCAGTCCTCAGTCATCAGTCCTCGGTCTTCTGTCCTCGGTCATCAGTCCTCGGTCATCAGTCCTCGGTCATCCGTCATAAGACGCATCACTTTTTACTTTTATTTAAAGGTTTCCGTTTTATCATTCCGCCTTTAGTATCCTTCACAAGTCCCATGATAATAAATGCGTGTTCGTCAATTTTGTCGATTTCTGTATGTAGTTTCGCGAGTTCCAATCGGGTTACAACGGTATAGATAATATCTTTTTCATAGCTTTCGCCATGTGCGCCATAGCCGCCTTTTCCAGCATAAATGGTACAGGCGCATTTTAGTTTTGTAACAATCATTGTTTTGAGTGCTTGATGTTTTTCCGAAATGATGGTAACCCCAACATATTGTTCAACCCCATCCACAACAAAGTCGACCGTTTTTGCTGCAGATAAATAGGTCAATATCGCATATAGTGCAATTTCTATAGATAAAACATAGGCTGCAAACGAAAAAATGATAATATTAATCAGCAGTAATACGTCGCCAACTGTGATGGAGAGTTTTTTGCTGAGCCAAATGGCCAATACTTCTGTACCGTCAATAACACTGCCGCCTCTCATGGCTAACCCGATGCCCAACCCAAGAAAGAAACCTCCGAAAACTGCAATCAATAAACGATCTTCTGTTATTATTGGATAGTCCACATAATGTACGACGAGGGCTAATAAGGCAATGGTAATGCCACTTTTAATCGCAAATTTTGTGCTGAATGTTTTTATTGCAAGAATTAAAAAAGGAATGTTCACCAAAATTAGTAAATAACTCAAATCAATTTCGGTAAAATTATCTAAAAGTAAGGAAATACCCGTGGCACCGCCATCTATAAAACGATTGGGCAATAAAAACCCCTTCAAGCCAAAACCGGCTGAAAATACGCCAATGAGAAGAGAGGTGTAATCCTTTATCGCGTGCTTGATTTCTATTTTAATCTGTCGCGCTAAAGGGATGACTTGTCTATTTTTTATTGTTGCAGACGAGTTCTCTTGCTCAAGTTTTTTCCGAGCAATCGTGACTAACAGTTTTGAGAAAAATGAACTCATCTTTTATTTTTGTTGGTTTAGTTCCAATGCACGAAAAAATATTTAATTTTTGCGTTGTCCGGAATTTGAGAAGCCACAATCGATATGCTTCTATCAAAGCGAAGATTGGAAGGCAACTCGTTTTTGTCAATCGTGAACGAGGCATTGATTTCCTTGACGTTAACAATGATGAAGCTGATAAGATTATCGATTTTTGAAATGGTATAGGCCTTTTCGATATCCTTGAACGTGCTTAAAGTAGAAATCCCTTTCTCAGTCTTATATCGTGGATCCAAGATGCGAACACTGCTCACTGTTGCGGTTGAATCTGCTTTTGTTTTAGGAGAAATACTCAATAGCGGCTTGCCATCTTTGTCAAAGATGTTGATATCACTGATGTTTACCGTAAATTCATCTGCGCCTTTGTAATTGGCAATAGAATCTTTCTCAAAAATCATTTTTAAATCTTTGACTTGAGTGGAATCCGTTAAGTTTCCAATATTTTGTTTTTGAATCAGAAAAGGATCTTGATTTTTTCCGCAACTGGTCAATAAAAGAGAAACTATAGCAATGTAAATAAATGATTTATGCATTTGAAATATTGATTTTAACTCCAGTGAAATGGAGGTTTGTTATTGGGTGATAATGGTTTGTGATTACTTTTTCTTCATGACTTTGGACAAAATGCCAAAAACACTTCTTATAAATGTAGCGCTGGTTAGCACCTTTAAAACAGGATTCATTGCTGAACTGCGACGTGTGGTCGTCGGGCGTGGTTTGGACTGTGTTTTTTTTGAAGCTTCCGATGCTTTCTTGTCATTTTCTATTTGCTGTTCAGCCGCTGCACTTTTAATTTTTCTGTTCAACATTTCATAAGCACTGTCTCTGTCAATAGTGTCGTTGTATTTTTTGATCAATTTCGACTTTGAAAGTAAGCTCGATAGTTCGTTGTCAGTTAAAATATCCATTCTGCTCATGGGCGCACGCACCATGGTAGCCGCGAGAGGCGTTGGTTTGCCTTTTTCGTCCAAGGCGCTAACCAATGCTTCGCCAGTTCCTAGAGAAGTCAAAACACTTGCCGTGTCATAGTAGGACGAGTCGGGATAATTTTGGGCTGCTAACTTAATAGCTTTTCTGTC
The DNA here is from genome assembly GCF_039916245.1 of Gelidibacter sp. Taxonomy (GTDB): domain Bacteria; phylum Bacteroidota; class Bacteroidia; order Flavobacteriales; family Flavobacteriaceae; genus Gelidibacter. The sequence goes on along the minus strand of NZ_JBDSLS010000219.1, from coordinate 12,926 downwards.
GTTTGCCGTAAATGCCCGTAAAGAATGCTGTACTTTTAATCCTAATTGACTCAATACAACTTCAGGAACGTCAGTTGGGTTTTGGGTTACAAAATAAATCCCGACACCTTTACTTCGGATGAGCTTGACAATAGTTTCAATTTGGTTTAAAAGCGCTTTCGATGCTTCATTAAAAATCAAATGTGCTTCTTCAATAAATAAGATAAGTTCCGGTCGGTCGGTATCTCCTTTTTCAGGAAAAGTAGTATAGATTTCAGCCAAAAGACTTAACATAAAAGTCGAAAACAATTTTGGGCGATCTTGAATGTCGGTCAATCTAATAATATTGATGTAACCTCTGCCATTTTCATCAACTCTCAGTAAGTCATCGACCTCGAAAGAGGTTTCTCCGAAAAACAAATCGGCACCTTGCTGCTCCAGTTCTACAAGTTTTCTTAGGATAGTACCTGTTGAAGCGGTTGAAATTCGGCCATATTCTTCCTCAAATTCAACTTTTCCTTCTTGGGTGGAATATTGCAAGATTTTTTTGAAATCCTTTAAATCCAATAGTGGCATTTGATGATCATCACAGTATTTGAAAATCACTGCAACAATACCCGACTGCGTATCTGACAAATCGAGAATGCGCGACAAGAGGACAGGGCCAAATTCGCTAATCGTCGCCCTTAATCGTACGCCATCTTGTTGAGATAGCGTTAAAATCTCAACAGGAAAAGCTTTTGATTCATAAGGAATGCCAATTTTTGCCTGACGTTCATCAATTTTTTGGTTTCTAGCACCTGCTTCTGCCAATCCGCTTAAATCGCCCTTAACATCCATTAATAGGACGGGGATTCCTTTTTCAGAAAGGTTTTCAGCTAATACCTGAAGGGTTTTGGTTTTTCCAGTTCCTGTCGCCCCAGCAATCAGTCCGTGTCGGTTCAATGTTTTTAAGGGAACATTTACAAAAGCGCCGGCAATAGGTTCGCCATCCAACATGGCGGTGCCTAAAGTAATAAACCCGCCTTTATTGGTGTTTCCGTCTTGAATCTGTTTTAAAAACTCATCTTTTCTGGCCATGAATTCTAAATTTTGCATAAAAATAGTGTAATTTTAGTCAAGTTAAAGAGATAAAAAATGAAACTTAAATCTGTTTTTTCCATCGTTTTACTCATGATGTTTGTCCTTGGGTGCAAACAGACTCCCAATGTGGTTGTGTTTCATGATTCGCATGAGCCAACAAAGCAAGACGCGCCGTTTAGTGATCTGGTTGAGAGCAATGGCTTTTTGTTTTTAAGCGGCCAAGTAGGAATGAATCACCAAACGCGAACGCTTGTTGATGGCGGAATTGAGGCGGAGACTAAACAGTGTATAGAAAATGTCAAGGCTGTTTTAGAGCATCATAAGTCATCTTTAGATAAAGTGGTTAAGTGTACCGTCATTTTAAGTGATATTGAAGATTTTGCTGCATTTAATAAAATATACAAGGAATATTTTCCAAATAAACCTGCGCGAACAACCTTTGCTGCAAGTGGTCTGGCGGTCAATGCGAGCATAGAAATTGACGTAATTGCCTCCAAATAAAAACTTCTATTACTTGCCATCCAACTTTTAGGATTATGAAGTATCTTTGCACCCTATGACAAAGAGTGAAAAACAAGAATTGATAGATAAAGGTCTTTTATTGCCTTTAATGGAGGAGTTTTATACGATACAAGGCGAAGGTTACCATAAGGGAACGGCGGCTTATTTTATAAGACTTGGGGGTTGTGATGTGGGATGTCATTGGTGTGATGTCAAAGAAAGCTGGAATGCTGAACTGCATCCACCAACCATGATAGACGCTATTGTTGAAAATGCCGCTCGATATAGTAAAACCATTGTGATTACTGGAGGAGAACCTTTAATGTGGGATATGGATCCCTTAACTGCAAAATTAAAGGAGAAAGGGATGCAAACGCATATTGAAACCTCTGGTGCTTATCAATTAACCGGAACTTGGGATTGGATCTGTCTCTCTCCCAAAAAGTTGAAACTCCCTACTCAAGCGGTTTACGAAAATGCCAACGAGTTAAAATGCATTATCTTTAATAAAGACGATTTCCGGTTTGCCGAAGAGCAGGCTGCAAAAGTGACTGCCGATTGCATTTTATATTTGCAACCAGAATGGAGCAATCGCGATAAGATGGTGCCATTAATCGTTGATTATGTGATGGCAAATCCGCAGTGGAAAGTGTCCTTGCAAACGCATAAATATTTGAATATTCCATAAAATAAAAAAGAGTCTAACAAAATGCTAGACTCTTTTTTTTATCTCAAAAGATAATGACTATAGTATCGTAAAAGGCACTTTGATTCTTAACATGCCCCATCCCATATACATCTCTGCTCCTGTTGGTGATTCTTCAAAAACAATAGAGAAAGCTTCTAAAATATCCTTGCTTTTGGTTACGGGCACTTTTATGCGAGCCACATCATTTTCTTGTTTGTAAGTATAAGCACCCCAAACATTAATTTCTGAACTCAAAATAATCGTCCATTCTTTGTCTCCAGGAATTGTAAATAAAGAATAGGTTCCCGGTTTAACCTTGGTATTTCCAAACTTCACAGGTTTGTAAAAGGTAATTTCAGTGGCCTCATTGGCACCTGTTCTCCAAACATCATCATTTGGTGCTAATTTGTTCAGGTCACGTCCTTTTAATTGTGGTCGGCTATAAATAACTTTTATGGCCTTTTCAGAAATTTTATAACTGCTCGGGTAGGTTGCAGCATCCATTGGACTTGGATCTAGATCTGGAAATTTTTGTGCATTGGCCGTAAAAGTGAATGCCAAAGTCAAGGTTAATGCTAGTGATTTAAAGACTGTTTTCATAGAATTCTATTTTGTTTTGAGGATAAATTTAAGAATTAATTGTCTTAAAGTAATTATAAAGTTTATTGCTAAGACGGAAGTTTACATTTATTATAAAATTCCAGCATTTAAAATAAATGAGCTTTTAAATTAAAGATAAAAACTGTTATTTAGTTACAAATTGTAACCATTTTTGACTAATTGGTTTTATAATTAGTATGATGTTCGCATATTTGCCTAAGATTTATAATAAATATTAATACTAAAGAATATCATCATGTGTGGAATTGTATGTGCCTTTGATTTAAAACAGAAAGCAGAAGATTTAAGACCTCAATTATTGGAAATGTCTAAAATAATCCGTCACCGCGGACCGGATTGGAGTGGCGTTTTTAATAATGACAAAGCGATCATGACCCATGAGCGTTTGGCGATCGTTGACCCTGCTTCAGGAAAGCAACCTTTATTTAGTGAAGACAAAAAATTAGTCTTGGCTGCGAATGGCGAAATCTACAATCACAGAGCGTTAAGAAAACAATTTCCTGATTACAAGTTTCAAACTGAAAGCGATTGTGAAGTGATCTTGGCTTTATATCAAGAAAAAGGGGTTGATTTTATTGATGAGATGAACGGTATCTTCGGATTTGCCATTTATGATGTTGAAAAAGATGAGTATTTCATAGCTCGTGACCATATGGGAATTATTCCTTTATATATTGGATGGGATCAAAACGGAACCTTTTATGTCGCTTCAGAATTGAAAGCGTTGGAAGGTTACTGTACAAAAATTGAATTATTTCCTCCAGGGCATTATATGAGCAGCAAGGATGGCAAATTCGTGCAGTGGTACAAACGCGAATGGGTCGATTTTGATGCGGTCAAGGATAACGAAACCAGCATTAAAGCCATTAAAGAAGCTTTAGAGGCTGCTGTGCACAGGCAATTGATGAGTGATGTGCCTTATGGGGTGTTGCTTTCTGGCGGATTGGATTCGTCGGTAACATCGGCCATTGCTAAAAAATATGCCGACAGACGCATCGAATCTGATGATACGCAAGCGGCTTGGTACCCACAATTGCATAGTTTTTCTGTAGGATTGGAAGGTTCGCCAGATTTGGCTGCCGCAAGAGTCGTGGCAGATCATATCGGAACCGTTCATCACGAAATAAAATTTACCATTCAAGAAGGTTTGGATGCATTGAGAGATGTTATTTATAACCTCGAAACTTATGATGTCACTACTATTCGTGCCAGTACGCCAATGTATTTGATGGCGCGTGTGATCAAGTCGATGGGTATTAAAATGGTGTTGTCTGGAGAAGGTGCGGACGAATTGTTTGGGGGTTATCTTTATTTCCACAAAGCGCCAAATCCTCGCGAATTTCATGAAGAAACAGTGCGTAAATTGAGTAAATTGCATATGTACGATTGTTTGCGTGCTAACAAAAGCTTGGCAGCATGGGGAATTGAAGGTCGTACACCATTTTTAGATAAAGAATTTATGGATGTTGCCATGCGCGTTAACCCACAAGATAAAATGATCAACGGCGAGCGTATGGAAAAATGGGTAGTTCGTAAGGCATTTGAAGATATGTTGCCAGAAAGTATCGTTTGGAGGCAGAAAGAACAATTTAGTGATGGTGTAGGCTATAGCTGGATTGATACCTTAAAATTAATGGTAAACAACGAAGTGAGCGATGAGCAATTGGCAAATGCCAAATACAAGTTCCCATTGCAAACGCCAACAAGCAAGGAGGAGTTTTATTACCGTTCTATTTTCGCAGAATATTTCCCAAGTGATACGGCTGCATTATGTGTGCCTCAGGAAGCCTCAGTGGCTTGTAGTACAAAAATTGCTTTAGAGTGGGATGAGAGCTTTAAAAACATGAACGACCCTAGTGGACGTGCAGTTTCAAAAGTACATACAGATGCTTATGTGAAAGCTTAAATCCTTTATAAACTTGAATTTTTAAATTTCAAAATCTCGCCTTAGCGAGATTTTGTTGTTTTTACTCTTTTTAAGAGATGTTAAAGTCTGTTGAAATCTATTTTAAGGTGTTTTTTAAGCGATTTAAGCTCTTTTTAAGTAATTAACAAATGTTGATAATTTCAACAGTTAATCCGTGAAATACTTTTAAAAGGCCTCTGTATTTCGTATCTTTGTGAGTATCCAAAAATGATGCGCGAGTATCATTTTTTTTATGGCTTTTAATCAGCCGGGATAAGAACCTCAAGTCGAATTTCTTTGATTCAATAGTATAGAATATTGAGTTGTTGGAATGGATAATAGAAAATAAAAATAATTAATAGACAATTATATATGAAACGAGCATGCTAAAAATTAATCGCCCAAGGGAATGATTAATTGCGAACAGCATGTGACCATTAAAAACAATAAATAAAAACACATGAAAGAAGAGTTTAATAAGGATAATTATTCAGCGGATAGCATTCAGGCCTTAGAAGGCATGGAGCACGTGCGTTTGCGTCCTTCCATGTATATTGGAGACACGGGAACGCGAGGTTTGCACCATTTGGTTTATGAGGTGGTGGATAACTCCATTGATGAGGCCATGGCCGGACATTGTAATAATATTACGGTAATCATCAATGAGGATAATTCTATTACTACCGAAGATGATGGTCGTGGAATTCCTATTGATTTACACAAAAAAGAAGGCGTTTCTGCACTAGAGGTCGTTATGACCAAGATTGGTGCGGGTGGGAAATTCGATAAAGATTCCTACAAGGTTTCTGGTGGATTGCATGGTGTTGGTGTCAGTTGTGTGAACGCACTATCTGAACATTTGACGGCATTGGTTTATAGAAATGGCGAAGTCTGGGAGCAGGAATACGAAAAAGGGAAACCAATGTATCCTGTAAAGAAGGTGGGAGAATCTGATAAAAGAGGAACGTCGATTACTTTTAAACCCGATGCAACAATTTTTACGCATACCGTAGAATATAGTTATGATACGTTAGCAAGTAGAATGCGTGAGCTCGCCTATCTTAATAAAGGAATTACAATTCACTTAATTGATAAACGTCATAAAAAGGATGACGGCACTTTTGAGGGTGAAACATTTCATTCAGAAGAAGGTCTTAAGGAGTTTATCAAGTTCTTAGATGGAAATCGTGAGCCATTAACGAAAGATGTTATTGCGTTTGAGGGGGAGAAGAATGGTGTTCCTGTTGAGGTTGCCATGATTTATAATACCAGTTATGCTGAAAACTTGCACTCCTATGTTAACAATATTAACACGCATGAAGGTGGAACGCATTTGTCAGGATTTAGACGTGGTTTGACCCATACGCTTAAAAAATATGCGGATGATTCCGGATTGCTAAAAAATTTGAAATTCGAAATTGCAGGTGATGACTTCCGTGAAGGATTAACGGCCATTATTTCTGTAAAAGTTCAAGAGCCACAATTTGAAGGGCAAACAAAAACTAAGTTAGGAAATAGAGAAGTTTCAGCATCGGTAAGCCAAGCGGTTTCTGAAATGTTGACTAATTATTTGGAAGAACATCCAGAAGATGCTAAAATTATTGTTCAAAAGGTAATTTTAGCAGCTCAAGCACGTCACGCCGCTCAAAAAGCACGTGAAATGGTACAGCGTAAAACTGTCATGAGTATTGGAGGTTTACCTGGGAAACTGAGTGACTGTTCCGAACAAGATCCTGCACTATGTGAAGTGTTTCTAGTCGAGGGTGATTCGGCAGGTGGAACTGCAAAACAAGGTCGTGACAGAGCGTTTCAGGCCATCTTACCTTTACGAGGTAAAATCCTGAACGTTGAAAAAGCAATGACCCACCGTGTTTTTGAAAATGAAGAGATCAAGAATATCTTTACAGCTTTGGGCGTTACCATTGGTACCGAAGAAGATAGTAAAGCGCTTAACCTTTCAAAATTACGTTACCATAAAGTAGTAATTATGTGTGATGCTGATATTGATGGTAGCCACATTGCTACTTTAATTTTGACGTTCTTCTTCAGATATATGAAAGAATTGATTGAAAACGGTCATATATATATTGCCACACCACCTTTGTATTTGGTTAAAAAAGGCCAAAGAAAAGAGTATGCTTGGAGTGATAAGGAACGTGATGAAATCTCAGAACAATTTGGTGGAAGCGTAGGAATCCAACGATATAAAGGTCTTGGGGAGATGAATGCCGAGCAGCTTTGGGATACGACCATGAATCCAGACTACCGTACCTTGCGTCAAGTTCAAATTGACAATGGCGCAGAAGCTGATCGTGTATTCTCAATGTTGATGGGTGATGAAGTGCCGCCACGTAGAGAATTTATTGAGAAAAATGCAATTTATGCGAAAATCGATGCCTAAACGGATCTGATTGTTATTTAATAATGTAAAAAACACCTTAATTCTTAGGTGTTTTTTTATGGCCATATGTTTCGTGGATTAATATTTAGTGTTAGCTCATAAAATCAAGGGATGTGTTGTTTATTAGGGAATTTGTATAAATTTGCCGCGATTTTAATCTACCTTCAAATGAGAAAATTTATTGCCTCTTTTATTATAATTCTTAGTGTCCAATTAAGTAAAGCGCAAGAACTGGAAACTATTTTATTAGCAGCAGATGACGCGAGTTTGTTAACTCAAAAATATTTAAATCCTGGGATGAAGGGCTTAATGTTTAGTATAAATGACGGATGGGCAACCACGGCTAAAGTTCATAAAAAATTTGGTTTCGATATTACTATCGGGGTCAATGCGTCGTTTGTACCAAATAATGCGAAGAACTTTGCGTTCGTGGCTAGCGATTATAAATATGTAAGCCTGCCAGATGGAGAAACTCAATTGCCAACTGTTATGAGTGATAATGATGCCGAGATTAGGGTAGATATCTCTGTGCCCAATGGAAACGGAACCTATCGCGTTGGAAGTTTTACAATGCCAGGGGGAATTACTAAAGATTTACCTGTTAATGCCGTGCCAGCACCAACGGTGCAGATTGGGTTTGGATTACCTTTCAATACGGATATTAAAGCACGCTTTGTACCAAAATTAAATTTTGATGAGGATTTAGAAGCTAGCTTATATGGTCTAGGCTTGCAACATGATTTAACCCAGTATTTTGGACCAATGGAGAATTTGCCGTTGAGCATTTCTGTATTAGGTGCCTTTACAAATATGAGCGTCGGGTATGCCATATTGGATGAAGATCCTAATGATGATGTGGCCGTGACCAATGGCAAAGTCGATTATAAAATGAACACATGGACTGTTCAGGCTTTGACGTCTTTGGACTTTAAAATTATTACCTTATATGGGAGTGTAGGTTATAACAATGGCAAAACATCGGTTAAAATGAAAGGAGACTACGTTTTAACTTATGATATTGAAGATGCCAACGGAAATCTGATTGGTACCACTCAAGAATCCATCAGCAATCCTTTAAATTTAGATTTTGAAGCCAATGGTATGAGAGCAACATTAGGTACGCGACTTAACCTAAGTATCTTTAAGATATTTGCAGATTATACCTTCCAGAATTACAATACGGCAACGGTTGGTATTGCATTTAGCGTGAGATAATTGATTTTACTATATATTAATGCAGAAAGCACAAGAGGAAATTTTGTGCTTTCTTTATTAAAAGCATTTTTATTCGTAATTTCGCTATCATTTTAAACATGAAGTTTCACATTAAAAAACATATATAATTATGAAAGTTACAGTAGTTGGAGCAGGAGCCGTTGGAGCAAGCTGCGCAGAATATATCGCAATCAAAAATTTTGCAAGTGAAGTTATTCTGTTGGATATTAAAGAAGGTTTTGCTGAAGGTAAAGCAATGGACTTGATGCAAACCGCTTCCTTAAATGGTTTTGACACAAAAATATCAGGAGTCACTAATGATTATTCAAAAACGGCAGAAAGTGATGTTTGCGTAATTACCTCTGGTATTCCTCGTAAACCAGGAATGACACGTGAGGAATTAATTGGTATTAACGCCGGTATTGTAAAAGAAGTATCTTCAAGTTTAATTAAATATTCTCCAAACACCATCATTATCGTCGTCAGTAATCCGATGGATACCATGACTTATTTGGTTCATAAATCGACAAATCTTCCAAAAAATAGAATTATTGGAATGGGTGGCGCGTTGGATTCTGCACGTTTTAAATACAGATTAGCAGAAGCTCTTGAGGCTCCAATAAGTGATGTTGACGGAATGGTTATTGGTGGTCATAGTGATACAGGAATGGTGCCTTTAACACGTTTGGCGACTAGAAACAGCGTGCCAGTATCTGAGTTTTTATCAGAAGAGCGCTTAAGCCAAGTTATGGAAGACACCAAAGTAGGTGGTGCAACATTGACCAAGTTATTGGGTACGTCAGCATGGTACGCGCCGGGAGCAGCGGTTAGTGCAATGGTTCAGGCGATTGCATGTGACCAAAAGAAAATGTTCCCTTGCTCCGTATTGTTGGAAGGCGAATACGGATTGAATGATATTTGTATTGGAGCTCCCGTAATTTTGGGTCGTAACGGTATCGAAAAAATTGTAGAAATTGAATTGAGCGATGCTGAAAAAGCGCACATGATTGAAAGCGCTGATGGTGTTCGTAAGACTAATGATTTACTGTAATCAGTAAATTATAAGTATGTAGAATTATATGTGCCTAAAGTCGGAAATTATGATTTTAGGCACTTATCTCATTAATTTAAAACCAAACAAAACCATGAGAAAAATACTGTTTATTACAATGTGCATCTTGAGCGTTTCCATGTACGCTCAAAAGCAAATTGATGAAGGTGTCATCATTTCAAAGCAAACGATGTCAAGTGATAATCCACAAATGAATGCACAGTTGGCCATGTTGGGCGAAATGATTTCAACGACTTATTTTAAGAATGATAAATCCCGTTCTGAAACAAGTAGTCCGATGGCCGGAACGACAGTGTTTATTGCAGACAATGCTTCGAAAAAGGCGATGGTGTTAATGGACAATGCCATGATTGGTAAAAAATACATGGAATCAGACATTCAGCCATCGGAGGAGGATTTAAAGAATGTGACCATCGAAAAAACCAATGAGAAAAAGACGGTGCTTGGCTATGAATGCACAAAGTACAATGTGACCATGAAAAAGGATGGTGCAGATGTGAAAATGGCAATTTATACTACCGATAAATTAAAAGCTATTTCTCAGCAAACTGCGGCACTTGGAAAGGATTTTAAAGGATTTCCATTGTATATGACTGCAGCAGTTGCTCAACAAGGCATGACTTTAAATATGACTATTGAAGTTACAGAGATCAAGGCAGAAAAAGTATCTGACGATAAATTTAATTTGACGCCACCTGAAGGCTATTCAAAAGTGGATAATCTTCCAGGTATGTAAGCCCATTTGAATACTTTAATAATACTTGAGGACTGTAGAAATGCAGTCTTTATTTTTTCATATATTTGGCGAATTGAAAATCCGCGCCCAAATTTTAATTTTTGAAATTCCAAAACGGATCCAAGCCCTACGCGTTGAAAAACATTAAAGACATAATCATCCAACCAAAATGGTACCTCGGTGCAGCACTCATCTTTATTGCTGTATTAGGAAGTGTTTTAGGGCAGCAGCAAACCACAATTCCAAATCAGGAAATTGTATTGCAGTTTACCAATGAGGACATTTCTTTAAACGACGCCCAACGTACAATTGATATTGTAGAGCAAGAGTTACAGCGCATTGGTGTTGCAGATATTCAGGTTAGTGAAAAAGAAGATGGCCGATTGGTCATCAGTTATTACAGTAAAACCAATGTAGAGCGAATTAAAAAATTGTTATCTACTCAAAAAGAACTTGCTTTAGGCTTTGTTTCTTCGGATAAAAATGAATTTCCTTTCCAATTTCCTTCAAAAGAGACATCCATAAGCTATAATCTTGATGTTTATGAAATTCATCATGGTCAAACGTCGTATTCGAGTTTAGGTGGCAAATGTGCTATCGAACTTAAGTCAGGCCAACAGCGATTTTTAAATCCTAACTTTTATATTCCTTGTGAAGCACCATTTATTGTTAACACAGAACAAATTTTAAAAGTAAACTTCAGCTTTCAAAGAGCTGTTGTAATTGCAAAAGATTACCGATCACATAAAATCCCTGAAGTCAGGGCAGGCCCTTTGTCCTAAAGGGTTTAAAGTTTTTTTGCTTTTAATAATTCCTTTTTACCTTCAAAATAAACGATGAGACGTTCAAAAAGCAGCACTCATTTCTATAAAGCTATATGAGCTTTAAACAATTCATACTTAATCATTAAAAACAATTGTCAAATCGTCCGTAAACTCTATATTTGCGCGTTGAAAAATTTGACTTAAAAAAAATTAAAGTAATGCAAAACAAAGGATTAGTAAAGCTGTTTGCTGTGTTATTTGGTTTGGTAAGTATCTACCAATTATCATTTACATTCAAAGCGAACCAGATTGATGATCGTGCCGAGGAATATGCGGCGCGTAAATCTGATGACCCAATAAAACGAGCAGCAGATGAGGCAAGTTATTTAGATTCCATTTCAAACCAAAAGGTGTTTGACATGGGGATTGCAAGTTATACTTACAATGAGGTAAAAGACAAGGCTATGAACTTGGGGCTTGACCTTAAAGGTGGTATTAACGTTATTCTTCAAATTTCTGTTAAAGACGTTTTAAAAGGTCTTTCAAACAACAGTAAAGACCCTGTTTTTAATAAGGCTTTAGATGATGCCACTGAGCTTCAAAAAACAAGTCAAAATCCTTATGTTGATGACTTTTTTATCGCTTTTGATAAAATAAAAGGCAATCAAAAATTAGCGTCTCCAGAGATTTTTGCTAACAGAACCTTAAGTGAAGAAATCACTTTTGATATGTCTGATCGTGCGGTACAGCCAATCATCAGAAAAAAAGTTGACGAGTCTATTATCTCTGCCTTTGAAGTATTGCGTAAACGTATTGATAAATTTGGAGTTACTTCTCCAAATATTCAGCGTTTAGGAAATACAGGACGTATCCTTGTAGAACTTCCTGGAGCCAAAGATGTAGAACGTATCAAAAACCTATTGCAAAGTACTGCACAGTTAGAGTTTTGGGATGTTTATAAAGGTGAAGAGTTTCTTCCGTTTTTAGCGCAAGCTAACGAAACATTAAAGCCTTTAGTAAACAAAGGAGTTAAAAGTGAAGTTGTTGAAACTGAAATTGTAACTGATACAATTGATGATGCCGATAGTAAAATTAAGGAATTGACTGGTGTCATTGCCCAAACAGATTCAACTGAAGTTGGCGAAAACCCAATTTTAGATTTATTAAGAGGTTACGGATCTGGTGGTCCAGTAGTGGCTACTTTTGAAGCGAAAGATAAAGATCAAATCATGGCTTATTTAAATATGCCACAAGTTCGTTCTTTATTGCCAGCCGATCAACGTTACGTGAAATTTGCATGGGGAATCCAAGCAAAAAACAGTGAGTTTGTCGATTTATATGCCATTAAAGGCAACAGAGATAATACACCAGAATTGAGTGGAGCTGTTATCACTGATGCAAGTCAACAATATACCCAAAGAAATCAACCTTCTGTAAGCATGCAAATGAACACAAAAGGCGCTAAGATTTGGGAGGAAATGACTGGAAGAGCTTATGCTCAACAAAGTCAAATTGCTATCGTTCTTGATGATATCGTATATTCTGCTCCAGGTGTGACTACAGGTCCTATTTCTGGTGGAAATTCAGAAATCTCAGGGTCTTTTACACTTAACGAAGCCATTGACTTAGCAAACGTTTTAAGAGCTGGTAAATTACCTGCAAAAGCTGAAATCGTTCAAGCGGACGAAGTTGGTGCGTCATTAGGTCAAGAGGCTATTCAAAGTGGTACGTCGTCTTTCTTAATTGCTTTGGGCTTAGTATTAGTTTGGATGGTTATTTATTATGGTAGAGGTGGTCTTTTCGCCGACGTTGCTTTATTGTTGAACATCTTATTGATTTTTGGTGTGCTTTCGGGATTAGGCGCGGTGTTAACGCTTCCTGGTTTAGCGGGTATCGTATTGACCATTGGTATGTCCGTGGATGCGAACGTAATTATCTTTGAGAGGATTAAAGAAGAATT
>NZ_JBDSLS010000218.1:0-6846 GCF_039916245.1 Gelidibacter sp. | reverse complement strand
ATTCAATTTACCTACGATGGCTTTAAAAACATCGATATCTATGCTGGTGTAAAAAACTTACTCAATTGGACGCCAAACAAAGGCAATCCATTTATTATATCCCGAGCAAACGATCCCTTTGATAAGGACGTCGTTTTCGACACCAATGGCAATGCTGTGGCAACTCCAGATAATCCTTACGGCCTTACCTTCAGCCCCGATTATGTCTATGGCCCTAATCAAGGTATAAGAGTTTTCTTTGGATTGAGGTATCAACTTTATTAAAATTCGCTATTTTTTCCGTAAATTCGTAACATATATTTAGACTCATGAAAAAAATAGTTTTAATTCTATTAACCTTCACATTCCTTTCAGCTTGTAAAGATGCAACACCAAGTAACGGCAAACTCAACATCGTAACCACCACCACCATGATTACAGATTTGGTAAACCAGATTGGTGGCGACAAAATCAACGTTGAAGGCCTAATGGGAAGTGGCGTCGATCCGCATTTATACAAAGCCAGCGAAGGCGACGTCACTAAATTGGCAAAGGCTAATTTGATTTTTTATGGCGGATTACATTTAGAAGGTAAGCTCGTCGATGTTTTTGAAAAAATGGAGCGTCAAAACATTAAAACCATCGCCGTTTCCGATGCATTGGATAAAAAAACATTGATAAGCTCTGCGCTTTTTGCCTCCAATTATGATCCGCATATTTGGTTTGATGTCCGCAACTGGGAACGCATTACAACTTTTGTAGTTCAAAAACTCTCCGAAGCAAGTCCTGAAAACGCCGCCTTCTTTGAAGAAAACGGCAAGAAGTATCTTGAAAAATTAAAAGCACTTGATGCCGAAATCAGAACCATCATCAGCAAACTTCCCGAAGAAAAAAGAATTTTGGTTACGGCACATGATGCCTTCAATTATTTTGGAAAAGCTTACGGATTTGAAGTCGTTGGCTTACAATGCTTATCAACCGCCACCGAAGCAGGTGTTCAGGATGTTCAAAATTTAGCTAATTTTATTATCGACAAAAAAGTCAAAGCCATTTTTGTGGAAAGCTCCGTGCCGCGTCGTACGATTGAAGCACTTCAGGCCGCGGTAAATTCCAAACAACATCAAGTTGAAATTGGCGGCACGCTATATTCAGATGCCCTAGGAAATGCCGGCACGGTCGAAGGCACCTATATTGGCATGTTCAAGTACAATGTCAACACGATTGTGAATGCTTTGAAATAAGTTCACAGTGTTCAGTGACAGTTGACAGAGCTGCAAGGTTTCAAATAAAATGATATATTTAATTATTTGAAGCTATTCCTGCTATCCGCTGTATCTTTTTTGATGAAAAATCAAAAAAGGATGCCGCTTCTATCAGGGCTAAACGATCAGCTAAGGTCAGTGCAAGGCTTCAAAAGTCTTTGCTTGTCCGCCAGAGCTTCAGCGTAGGAGGAAAATCTGTGAGGTCTGTAACAATATTTTCGAAATAAATGCAATAATTCCTCCCCTTGATCATTGAGCTTGTCAAAATGAAGGGAAAGTGGTTTTAAGTTTCAGCAAAAGCTTAAAATCCTAAGAGTAAAACGAGATGAAAAGATAATGAAAAAAAATAATCCCAATAATGAGACTCCTGCTTCAACAGGTGTACTGGCCGTAAAAGTTGACGATTTAACCGTGGCTTACAACTACAAGCCTGTGCTTTGGGATATCGACCTTGAAATTCCTGAAGGCGTACTAATGGCCATTGTTGGACCTAATGGCGCAGGGAAGTCCACCTTGATCAAAGCTATTTTAGGCATCCTCAAACCTCTTGCGGGAAGTGTTAGCATTTACGGAAAACCTTATCACAAACAACGTTCGCATGTGGCTTATGTGCCACAAAAAGGAAGCGTAGATTGGGATTTCCCAACCATTGCGCTAGATGTTGTGATGATGGGCACTTATGGCAGCTTAGGCTGGATCAAACGCCCTGGAGTGAAAGAAAAAAAAGCAGCATTGGAAGCTTTGGAAAAAGTAGGCATGCTCGCTTTTAAAAACAGACAAATCAGTCAGCTTTCTGGCGGACAACAGCAACGTATCTTTTTGGCAAGAGCCTTGGTACAGGACGCGTCCATCTATTTTATGGATGAACCATTTCAAGGCGTCGATGCGACGACCGAAATCGCGATCATCAATATTTTAAAAGAATTGCGAAAAGCAGGAAAAACCGTCATCGTTGTACATCACGATTTGCAAACCGTTCCAGAATATTTTGATTGGGTTACCTTTTTGAACGTTAAAAAAATCGCCACAGGCCCCGTTAAGGACATTTTCAATGATGATAATTTGACGAAAACTTATGGCATTAATTATAAGGTCAGCGTGCAGAAATAAAAAAGTCGACAGTTGGCAGTCGGCAGTAATCGGACTGCGCATAATGACCTTTCAGGTTTTTAAAACCTGAAAGGTCTGAGATAATAAACATTATAAACACATAATTCATTCCCTTTTTTCAAGGGAAGGTGGATTTAAGTTTAGTTAAAAGCTTAAAGACGGAAGGGTTACGATAATTTTAAATATATAAAAAAGAGATTCCTGCCTCCGCAGGAATAGGTTATGAATTTACAAGACTACTTTTCATTAGTATTCAGCGATTACACGCTTCGCACCATCACCCTCGGCACCGCCATTTTGGGCGCAGTTACCGGCATGCTCGGTAGTTTTGCCGTATTGCGGAAACAAAGTTTATTGGGCGATGCGATTTCACATGCTGCACTTCCAGGGATTGCCTTGGCATTCTTAATAACTGGCGCAAAAGATACGAACACCTTACTTTTGGGCGCATTGGTCAGCGGCCTTTTAGGAACTTTCTGGATTAGAGGCATCATTACCAAAACCCATTTAAAGTCAGATACCGCCTTAGGCCTTATTCTTTCCTTGTTTTTCGGATTTGGAATGCTCTTACTCACCTTTATCCAAAAGCAACCCAACGCCAATCAAGCAGGATTGGACAAATATTTATTTGGGCAGGCCGCAACTTTGGTAGAAAGCGATGTTTGGCTCATGGCCATCGTTACGGGGATTTGCTTGTTTGTGATGCTCTTATTTTGGAAAGAATTCAAACTCTTACTTTTTGATGCCGATTACACCAAAACCTTAGGTTTCAACACCAAATTTATCGATGTTTTAATCACCACTTTTATTGTATTGGCCATCGTTTTAGGCCTACAAACCGTTGGCGTCGTACTGATGAGCGCCATGTTGTTGGCACCAGCTGCGGCGGCACGTCAATGGACCAACAGCTTGGGCACCATGGTTTTTTTAGCGGCGATTTTCGGAGCATTTTCGGGCGTTTTCGGAACAGCCATCAGCGCCAGTCAAAACAACCTTTCTACAGGCCCGGTCATTGTGATTGTAGCGTCCGTTTTTGTCGTGTTTTCATTTATATTTTCGCCAGGTAGAGGGATATTATTTCGTCAAATTCGTCTGATCAGCAACAGGAGGGATTTGGAACTTCAAAAAACGCTCTCTTTTATGTATCATATTGCTGAAACCCACGAGGATATCTCGCACCCGCATACGATCAAAATATTAAACAACTTTCAAGGCTATACGCGTAAAACCCTTCAAAAGTTGGTCGATAAAAACTATGTCACTTTAGACGGCAGCATGTGGAGTTTAACAAAAGAAGGATTTGAAACCGCGGCCAATTTATACAATCAAAATTTCAAGAAAGATGCATAGCGCTCAATTAGAAATACAGCTTATTGCTTGCTTGGTAGCCATTGCCTGTGCCATTCCTGGTACATTTTTGGTGCTCCGGAAAATGGCTATGATCAGTGATGCCATTAGTCATGCCATCTTACCAGGGCTTGTCGTGGGCTTCTTTATCACCCAAGACCTCAACTCGCCTCTACTTATTTTACTCGCGGCGCTTACAGGTGTTATTACCGTTATATTAGTGGAGCAGATCCAAAAAACAGGCTTGGTTAAGGAGGACACGGCCATCGGATTGGTATTTCCCGCGTTATTTAGTATTGGAGTCATCATGATTGCCAAAAATGCCAATGATGTGCATTTAGACGTGGATGCCGTATTATTAGGAGAATTGGCCTTTGCACCCTTTGACCGACTTACGGTTGGCGGGACCGATATCGGCCCAAAATCCTTATGGGTTATTGGCGCCATTTTGACCATTACAATCGGACTTTTAATTGCTTTTTTTAAAGAATTAAAAGTCAGTACGTTTGATGCTGGCTTATCGGCATCGCTGGGTTTTTCACCCGCAATCATCCATTACGGACTGATGAGTATGGCTTCTATAACAACAGTGGGCGCATTTGATGCCGTTGGTGCCATTTTAGTTGTGGCACTCATGATTGCACCTGCTGCCTGTGCCTATTTACTGACCACCGATTTAAAGAAAATGCTCGGATTTGCCATATTTTTCGGAGTCTTTAGCGCTATTTCCGGATATTGGATGGCGCATTGGCTGGATGCCTCCATTGCAGGCTCTATCACAACCATGCTTGGCATCGTGTTTTTAAGCATTTATTTATTCGCTCCGAGTAAAGGCCTTATCGCCGTAACTTACCGAGAGAAACAACAACGCATCGAAGTGTTGCTTTTGACGTTTTTACTCCATCTTAAAAATCATAATGAAGAATCCGAACGTCATGTCAAACATCTTAACGAACACATCAATTGGCATAAAGTAAAAAGTAAGACGGTGTTAGATTTAGCCCTTAAAAACAACATGATTATCATTGATCATAAAATCGTGTCGCTTACCAAAAAAGGTGACGAATTTACCTCCAAGGCCATCAATTATATCATTACTAATGAAGACGCGCAAATTGAGGATATGAAAGAAGATTTCTTTTTGTTTAGGGGTTAGTTTTTACAAATCTTTTTGTCACAAATAATTTCGTTAACTTTGATATCCATCAAATATCTGATAATGAAATACACCTTATTTTGTATGAGCATGCTCATGCTCTTCGCTTGTGGCACTTCACAAAAAATAGTAGATAAACCCATTATATTTGACGAAGAGCGCATGCAGCTTACTAAAGAATATCTTGCGACACGTCACGGTTTAATTCAGGATACTCCAACAATTGTTCCCAAAATGATTGTATTGCACTGGACGGTAATCCCAACCATGCAACAAACTTTTGATGTTTTTAATCCTTCGCAATTACCTAGCAGGCCTGATCTTGCCACGGCAAGCAGTTTAAATGTGTCTTCGCAATTTTTAGTGGATCAAGACGGCACTATTTACCGATTAATGCCAGAAACCACCATGGCTCGACACGTAATCGGTTTAAATCACACCGCTATTGGGGTTGAAAACGTAGGAGGAACGGCAGATTTGCCACTTACAAAAGCACAAATAAAAGCGAACATTTGGTTGGCTAAATATTTAAGCGCAAAGTATCCTATCGAGTACCTTATTGGTCATTATGAATATACCAATTTTGAAGATCACGAGTTATGGTTGGAAACGGATGATGGCTATCGCACAGAAAAAAACGATCCAGGTGAGGACTTTATGAATGCTGTTAAAAAAGGCACTCAAAAGCTTAATTTAAAAGCAGCACCAGCAAAGAAATAAGATCTTATGAAAAATATATTTACCATTTTACTGGCCTTCATTTCATTTTCTGCATTGGCTCAGGTTAATGATATGACCACGAAACTTTACGATAGCTACGAAAAATATAAGGAACCCAGCTTGGATAAACGCCGCATCAAGCATGAGGATATTCAACCGCTCATTATCAAGCTCAAGAGTAATCCTATGTACACCGTTCAAAAAGCAGGCGAAAGCATCAAAGGCAAAAAGATCAGTCTGATTAGTGTTGGCTCTGGCCCCATAAATGTATTTCTTTGGTCGCAAATGCATGGCGATGAACCAACAGCAACTCAAGCTATTTTCGACATTATCAATTTTTTGAACAGCCCTGATTTTAAAGCCGAAAAGAAAGAACTTTTGAGCAAATTAACGCTTCATTTTATGCCGATGCTTAATCCGGATGGTGCTGAAATATTTACCAGACGTAACGCTTTGGGCATCGATATCAATAGAGATGCGCTCATGTTACAATCTCCTGAAGGACAAGTTTTGAAGCGCATCAGAGACAGTCTGAATGCTGACTTTGGTTTTAACCTTCACGACCAAAGTACCTATTACAACGCAGAACGCACGTCAAAACCGGCAACCATCTCTTACTTGGCACCTGCCTACAATTATGAAAAGGACATCAATGACGTCCGTGGCAATGCTATGAAAGTAATTGTTTTCATGAACAGTATCATCCAAAAATATGCGCCTGGTCAAGTAGGTCGTTATAACGACGATTTTGAACCACGCGCTTTTGGAGACAATATTCAAAAATGGGGAACAAGCGCTATTCTGATTGAATCAGGTGGTTATAAAAATGATGTTGAAAAACAGGAAATTAGAAAACTCAATTTTGTGTCCATTTTATCGGCATGTTATGCGATTGCTAATGGGAATTATAAAACCATTGCTATAGCCGATTATGAGAAAATTCCCCAAAACGATCGCAAGTTATTCGATTTAAAAATTGAGCGCTTTACTCATAAATTTTTAGGAAAGGATTATATTTTGGATATCGGCATCAACCATTTGGAAGTGGAAGATAAAAATCATGATACGTTTTACAACCAAGGCAGCATTGTCGAAAAAGGCGATTTATCAACCTTTTATGGCTATGAAACTTTGGACGCTACCGGCTATCGACTACTTGAAGGAAAAGTATATCCACAAACCATCCAAACCATGAAAGACTTGGAGGACATGGACATCTATAGTCTTTTAAAACAAGGATACACTTATGTGCGTTTAGCCCAATTTTCACAA
>NZ_JBDSLS010000217.1:0-24312 GCF_039916245.1 Gelidibacter sp. | reverse complement strand
CCCATTGGTTTTTTGTCGTAAGAGATCAACATGTTTTTTACAACACGGTAATGATCTAATGCCATTTTGTGGTTTTCACGACCAAATCCTGATTCTTTCACACCACCAAATGGAGCGTGAGCAGGATAAGTATGATATTGGTTTACCCAAACTCTACCCGCTTGGATCGCACGTGGAACTTGGAATAATTCGTGAGCGTCACGAGACCAAACACCAGCACCTAATCCGTAAGGAGTATCATTTGCAATAGCGATAGCTTCTTCAGTAGAACTAAATGTAGTTAAAGCTACAACTGGTCCAAAAATTTCTTCTTGGAAAACACGCATGTCGTTTGTTCCTTTTAATACTGTTGGTTGGATGTAATATCCTTCTGAAATATCACCTTCGTAGTTACCAGCGTCACCACCAGCCAATACTTCAGCACCTTCTTCTTTACCAATTTTGATATAGTTAAGAATTTTTTCGTACTGTGGTTTAGAAACTTGAGAACCAATCATTGTTTCAGGATCTAATGGATTACCAGTTTTGATAGCACCTAAACGCACTTGCATTCTTGCGATAAAATCATCAGCGATATCTTCGTGAACTAAAATACGAGTTGGAGCTGTACAAATTTCACCTTGATTAAGTGCAAACATTAACGCTCCTTCAATAGCTTTGCTATAAAAATCATCGTCTTGATCTGCTACTGATGGGAAGAAAATGTTTGGAGATTTTCCACCTAATTCCATTGTTACAGGAATAATGTTCTCAGCTGCATTGTGTAAAACTTTACGTCCTGTTTCTGTTGAACCAGTGAATGAAAGTTTAGCAATACGGTTAGATGTTGCTAAAGCTGCACCCGCTTCTGAACCAAAACCAGTTACGATGTTTAACACACCTGCAGGTAAAATATCACCAATAAGTTCCATTAAAGCGATAACACTTGTAGGAGTTTGTTCTGCTGGTTTTACAACTGCAGTACAACCTGCTGCTAAAGCTGGAGCAATTTTCCAAGCTAGCATTAACATTGGGAAGTTCCAAGGAATGATTTCACCAACAACTCCAATAGGTTCGTGTAAAACGATACTTACTGTGTTTTTGTCATGCTCAGAGATACTTCCTTCGTCTGCACGGATAACTCCTGCAAAATAACGGAAGTGATCAATACAATAAGGGATATCTGCAGCTCTTGATTCACGGATTGGTTTACCGTTATCAATTGTTTCTAGTGTTGCCAAGTATTCGAAGTTATCTTCCATTACTTGAGCAATTTTCAATAACATATTGCTACGTTCCGTTGCTGAAGTTACACTCCAAGTTGGGAATGCTGCGTGTGCTGCGTCTAAAGCAAGATCGATATCTTCTTGCGTTGAACGGGCTGCTTGAGTAAAAACTTTTCCATCAACTGGAGATACGTTGTCGAAGTACTGACCTAAAATAGGTGCTACGAACTTACCGCCAATAAAATTCCCGTATCTTTCTTTGAATACAGGTTTTGTTACATTTGCCATAATTATAAATTTAAATTTGATTCTTAACTGAAGCTTGCCTAAACAAACGTTGTTTAATTATGATGCAAATTTACGTCGGCTTTCCAGCTTGCTATTTATTGAAATGGTTCAACAACTTATGAAAATAGGTCAATGTGAAGATTATATAAAAACAAAAAGGCCCACGTATAGATAGGTGCCTAAAAACTAGATACTTATATTACTCGTTCTTAATTCGAAATATCTGTTGGACTAACTCCGAACTTATTTTTAAAGGCAACGCTAAAGTTAGATAGGTTGTTGTAGCCTATATCTAAATAAATATCAGAAGCTTTTAAATCGCCTGCTTCCAGAAGTTCTTTCGCCTTTTGCAAACGTTTATCTTGCAACCATTTCCCTGGTGGTTCTTTATATTCTGAAGTAAAATGACGCTTGAAAGTCGATAGACTCATATGACATAAAAATGCAATTTCTTCCAGTTTCAAATTGGAGTGCACATTACTTTCTACTATGTTTTTAAAAGGGGAAACCTCTTTGGATATTAATGAACGTAAATAATACTCGAAATTGGATCCGTATTTGTTAAGTAAATACAGCATGATTTCCTCAAATTTTAGGGATAATAAAGCATTGCTATAACTGTGATTTTGAAATGTATCAGATGACAGGGACGTTATAAATGCAGCAAGATAATTATCATTCTCAATAACGAAATAAGGAACCTCCTCTTTATAGGGTTTCACGTCATTAGTGTATTTGCTTAAAAATTCGGTCAGTTTTTTTTCAGAAAAAAAGAAAAGCTTGCAATAATATATAGCATCTGTATCTAATAATTCGGTCCAGAGCCAATTTCCTTTTTTCAGCAACAGTGACTGTTTGTTATTTACAGCCATTGAAGTATTTGCAAAATGCACTTGCTTTTTACCCTCTTGCAAAAAGCTAAACATATTCATACTTAAGTTGACTTTGCTTTTTACAACATCACTGGTCATTTTAAAATCATAGACAAACAAATCTGGAATGTTAGATTGCTTAACAGCATAAATTTCAGGTATGTTTTCTATTGGCATCTGTTTTTTTTTAGATGTGAAATCACTTTAATAATTGAAATATATTTAACTAATACTATTTTTTATAGGCCTTCTGACAAACATTAGTCTACAAAGATACCTATTGAAAAGGATAATTATAAAATCTGATCACAACTCAATACTCTCCCCAATCTCCAACAACATCAAATCCTTGCCCTTATCAAAAAATTTACGCTTGGATTCTTCATGGTCAATTTCGATATAACCAAACGTATCATAATGGTAGCCCATGATTTTATCACATTGGACAAAATCGCTCGCAATAATGGCGTCGTCAACACCCATGGTAAAGTTGTCGCCAATAGGTAAAATGGCTAAATCGAGCTTGATTCGCATAGGAATAAGTTTCATGTCCATCGCAAGAGCCGTGTCGCCCGCTATGTAAATGTTTTTTCGTTCGCCTTCGATAACGAAACCTCCTGGTTGTCCGCCATAGCTTCCATCAGGGAATGACGAGGTGTGAATGGCATTAACATATTTCACATTGCCAAATTCAAAATCCCAAGCCCCGCCATGGTTCATTGGATGCACTTCAAAGCCCATTTTCTCAAAATGAGTGGCAATTTCAAAATTAGAAACAATCATCGCATTTGTGCGCTTGGCAATGGCTTCCACGTCTAAAATATGATCTTGGTGTGCATGGGTTATTAGGATATAATCCGCTTTCAACGTATTAATATCAACATGAGATGCTTTTTCGTTGGCTGAAATAAAAGGATCTACTAAAATGTTGACATCATTGACTTCAATACCTAAACTGGCATGACCGTAAAATGTGATTTTCATGATTTTGGAAATTAAAAGATGTTATTTTTTGAACGACTTAAATATATTCAAAATATTTCGAGGTACTTCATTTCAGAAGAATAAAAGCAGTGTTTATAAAAAGAAAAACTCAGACATATTATTCAATATGTCTGAGTTTTAAAGCCCCAAATCTTATAACCAACTTAATAGCAAATAAATGTCGGCTAAAAAATATACTTAAATATACAAATTAATTATTTGACAAACAAGCATTTACATCCTTTTTCATAAGATATACCCTATTCCTAACAACAATGAAAACAAGAATGTTGACAATGCCAAAACTTTCAATTGCGAATCAAAATCTGAAGAAGCCTTGGCTTTTACAATTTTTTTTATGTGTATTATGAGCGGAATATAAGCTATTAAAAAAATGAAATTCCATAAGGAGGTATAATAGAGAATTGCAAAAACGACTCACAAAACCAGCGCACTGATGACTACAAACAGATGATATACTTTTGATTTTTGTTTCCCCAATTTTACCGCTAAGGTCATTTTGTTGGATAATTTATCAGATTCGATATCTCTCATATTATTCAGGTTTAATACCCCAACACTGAGCAATCCAACCGCTAGAGCAGGCAACACAACGATATGATCCAATTGTTTGGCATACAGAAAATAGCTGCCCACGACACTTACAAATCCAAAGAAAACCAGCACATAAACATCACCTAAACCTCTATAGCCATAGGCTGAATCTCCCATAGTATATTTCATGGCCGCATAAACCGAAATACCTCCCAAAACAAAAAAGAGAAGGGTATATAAAAAGTAACCATGCCCAAAAGCCTTAAAAATAAGCAGCATGGTCAATACTATAACAACTAAGACGTTTATTTTCAACGCCTCCAGCATTTGTTTTGGTGTAATTTCTCCACTTTGAATGGCGCGCGTAGGTCCTACTCTCGTGTCATTATCAGTGCCTTTTACTCCATCGCCATAATCATTGGCTAAATTGGAGAGAATTTGCAACCCAACAGTAACCAATAAAGCAAGTATAAAAACGATGGAATTGAAGAATCCGTTATAAACAGCAAAACAACTTCCTACAACGATTCCTGAAATAGATAAAGGCAGCGTCCGTAATCTGAACGCTGACAACCACAGTTTTATTTTTTTCATTCTAAGATTTTGGCTGTATTATGGAATCCATTTTTTCTCAAAGTTCGGCTTCCTTTTTTCCAAAAATGCGTTTCGTCCTTCAATGGCTTCGTCGGTCATGTAGGCTAATCGGGTGGCTTCACCAGCAAAAACTTGTTGGCCAACCATGCCGTCATCGGTTAAGTTCATCGCAAACTTCAGCATTCTTATAGAGGTTGGCGATTTTCCTAATATTTCCTGAGCCCATTCATAGGCGGTATCTTCCAATTCGTCATGTGGAATGACCGCATTGACCATACCCATTTCATAAGCTTCTTGAGCGGAGTAATTTCTTCCTAAGAAAAAGATTTCACGTGCTCTTTTTTGACCTACCATTTTCGCTAAATAAGCAGAACCGTAACCGCCGTCAAAACTCGTGACGTCAGCATCTGTTTGTTTGAAAATCGCATGTTCTTTACTCGCTAAAGTAAGATCGCACACCACATGCAAACTGTGACCGCCACCAACTGCCCATCCAGGAACCACTGCAATAACTGCTTTAGGCATGAATCGGATAAGGCGTTGCACTTCCAGTATATTTAAGCGATGGTAACCATCCTCTCCTACATATCCTTGATGTCCTCTGGCTTTCTGATCGCCACCACTACAAAACGAATAAACGCCATCTTTAGATGATGGTCCTTCCGCAGATAATAATACGACCCCAATATTTACATCTTCGTTGGCATCATAAAAAGCATCGTACAATTCGCTGGTGGTTTTTGGCCGGAAGGCATTTCTAACATCGGGTCTGTTAAAAGCAATTCGCGCTACACCATTACATTTTTTATAGGTAATATCTTGATATTCCTTGACAGTTTCCCACTTGATTTGACTCATGTAATTTCGTTTTTAAAGTGAATTAAATAAGATAGATGCCATCTTCCTTAATATCAATTAATCGTTGTTTATATAAAGTTCCAATGGCTTTTTTAAAGGTCTTTTTACTCATTTGTAAAGCATCCTTGATATCCTCTGGATCTGATTTATCCGTTAAATTGAGATAACCTCCGTTGTCTTCCAACTCATGCATAATGTTATCTGCATTAGGTTCAATCTTTCTATAACCTATTTTCTCTAAAGTAATATCCAGTTTATTATCAGGTCTGATTTTTTTGACGACACCTTTCATACGGTCCCCAATGCTCAGCTCCTTATAAATGTCATCTTGAAAAATGAGTCCCGCATGTTTATTATTGACAATAACGTTCATGCCAATATCTGATGGGTGGGAAATAATAACATCCACTTCTTCAAATTGTGTGACGGTCAACTCCGTATTATCCAGAAAATGATTGGTTTTACTGGAGGCCACCAACCGATCCGTTTTCTCATCCAAATAGCAATGGACCAAATACCAGCCGCCTTTTTTCATCTTAAATGCCTGTTCAATAAATGGACAGAACAGCTCTTTTAACATGCCCCAATCCATAAAGGCACCGTGATCTGTGACCTGATTGCAACGCAACATGGCAAATTCACCACGTGTTATATAAGGTCTGTCCGTAACGGCAACCAAACGTTCTTCATTATCTAAATAAACAAAGACCTCAATTTTGTCCCAAATCTTAAAAGTTTCGGGCACATATCTGTTTGGCAATAGAACTTCATTGCCTTCTGTATCTGCTATATAAAGGCCTTGCTCGGCCTCTCGAAGTATTTCGAGTGTGTTGTATTCTCCAATATGTATCATGCTACAAAGGTAAGTATATTCGTGTTTATCCCACAAAAAAAGCGCTACAGTTCTGAACAATCAGAAGTAACGCTTTTCAAATTTTAAGGTTTCATACTATTTGTTGTACACCGCTTCCTTTTTGAAGTGCTTTGTCAATAAATAATAGACAACTGCTCTGTATTTATTTCTATTAGATTTACCATAAGTTTCTATAACTGCATCCATTCCTTTATCTAAATCGGGACCATCCTTCAATCCTAATTTTTTGATCAAAAAGTTGTTTTTTACAGTTGCCAATTCAGAAGGATCAGTTCCAGAAACTGTTGAAGAGTCGGCATTATAGATTGATGGGCCACAACCAATGGTGACTTTGGTCAACAAATCCATATCAGCATTAACACCACATTTTTCTTTTAAATCTGCGGCATACTTAGTAATTAATTCATCTCTTTTACTCATGTTTATGGTTTTTAGTGATATATAATTAATCCTTCAATATAGTGATTTTTAATTTATTTTTAAAATATTAATTACCGACTTTATGTTTAATTAAGCCCTTTAAAATAGGTAAGTAAAACTTCATCATTTAATTGTTCTGCAGTGTTGATTTCTAGAATTTTCGGTTGTTTACTTTCATTAAAAAACATCGTTAGCGCATTTACCAAATCACTCTGACTAGATACTTTTTTATACTTAAAATTGAACATCTCAGCCAGGTGTTGTGCCGTCAAATGGTGCTTCGTTTCAAAATAAGTGTCAAAATTTTCGGTGTTTTTATGTCCTGGAAGAATTCTGAAAATTCCGCCGCCACCATTATTGATTATGATTATCCTGAATGAATTGGGAATGTAATTGTTCCAAAGGGCGTTACTGTCATAAAAGAAACTCAAATCGCCCGTAATAAAATTTGTTTGACGTTTATGAGCTACTGCGCAGCCTATCGCAGTTGACGTACTCCCATCAATACCACTAGTACCTCTATTACAATAGACTTCTATCGATTTATGGATGTCAAATAATTGCGCATATCGAATGGCCGAACTGTTACCAATTTGTAATATCGAGTCATTGGGCAGCATTTTAAAAAGCGTATCAAAGACTTTGAAATCTGAAAATGGAACGCTCTCCAGATAACTATTGTGCTTTTTAGCCCGCTCCGATTTAATTAGCGTCCAATAATTCCGATAGGAACTTTTGATTTCTTTGGTCTTCGGCAGAAATTCGCTAAAAAAATAATTCGGATCTTCCTTTATGTGTTGGGTCAAGCAGAAATATGTATCATAAGCGCGAGTTTCACTGATATGCCAATGCTCTTTGGGTTGGTATTCCCTTAAAAAAGTTTTTATTTTTTTGGAAACTACCATTCCTCCAAAAGTGATGAGGATTTCCGGTTGGAGCTTTATAAAATCTTCCTTTTGTAAGGGCGAAATTAACTTATCGATATTTGGAAAAAAAGCGCCGTGATCTATATTTGAAGTGCTTTCGGTAAACACGACCACACTATCATCTTTTGCCAGGAAGTTTAACCACTTTTGCTCGATTTTATCGGGTGTGTACTCGCCTACCAATACCATTTTTCGTTTGGCTTTTCCCCAAGCATTTAAGCATTGATCCAGGATAAATGAATCCATTTTAGGTTCCTCAAATTCGATTTTGATGTTTTTTGGAGCCACTTTCAAAGTGTCCACCATCTCATATAAAGGTTCATCAAAGGGCACATTGATATGTACCGGACCTTTCTTGAACACGGCTTTATTAATCGCGTCATTCAGTTCGCGTTCATTGTGCGTTTGAATATCCTTTTGAAGCCCTAATAAGCGCTCCAATTTATCTTCGATATTCTTGAAAATCGGAATGTCTTCACTCACAGGAATGTTCAGCTCATCCTTTAAATCCAACTTTAAATTGGCCGAATGGATGATGTGATTTTCAAAAACATTCTTTTGATTGATGGTTTGTCCGTCGCCAATGTTCTGAAGATGCTTTGGTCGATCGGCAGAGAGTACAATCAACGGGATTTCGCTGTAAAATGCTTCGGCAACGGCGGGATAAAAATTAAGCAACGCACTTCCCGAGGTGCAGGTTACCAATACTGGCGCTTCAATTTGTTGCGCAATGCCAAGTGCGAAAAACGCTGCGCAGCGCTCATCTACAATGCTATAACATTTAAAAAAAGGATCGTTAGTAAAACCAATGGTCAACGGTGCATTTCTGCTTCCTGGAGAAATGACAATGTGTTTGATGTTTTTTGCTTTGCAAAGCTGAATAACAGTCTGCGCTAGCGGAATTCTAGGATATTTCATTCATGCGTAAATCTGATAACAAAAGTACGAAAATTGAAGTTGAATATGAAAATGAAATCGAAGTTGAAATCGAAATTGAAATTGAAGTTGCCTGCCCGTCCGCAGCTTTAGCCAAGTCGGGAATTTGAATATCTAACAAAGATTAGTGTAAACTAAAACCCCAAACAATAGAAACTTGAAACAACAGAAACCTGAAACCCCAAACAACAGAAACCTGAAACTCAAGTTACAACCCAATAGTCCCCTCTATAATACACTTTTTATAATTTGAGATTTATGAACGGTTTCTTGCCATTCTGCCTCGGCATTCGAGTCTTTTGTGATGCCGCCGCCAACGTAGATAAAAATATTTTGATTTTTTATCTGCATACAACGCAGATTGACATAAAGGTTGGATACCGATTTCTGAACGTTATAGGCATTGTTTTCCACATTGCGCCTGTTTGTATTTCTTTTAAGGGTTTCTTTTAGATGTAATTCGCCCATAAAACCGGAATAAAATTCGCGCGGATAGCCCTCATTTTCTATGATATACGCTTTGGCCTTTTCTTTTGGGAAACCACAAACGGCGGGTGTTGGATGTAAGGCCTCTAAAATTGGTTTCAAGGCACTTGTTTCAGGTTTTAATTGCATGGAGATTTCAGTTTGCAGATGTAACAAATTCCCAGCTTTTACAGTTTTTGGTCCTGAGACTTTTATGGCGTCATTTGAAACCTGGATACTGCTGACTGCTTGCCCGTCCGCAGCTTTAGCGACGGCGGGAATACTGCCGACTGATGAGTGAGGACTGATGACTGACCGCAGACTCTCCACAATAAAATCAGTAACTATTTGCTGTTCTTCTTTTTCTTTTTCTTTCCAAACCACATCTTCCGATCCTTCAAAAGCCTGAGTTCCTGCCAAAGACATTGTTTTTAGCTGGTTCCCGCTGACACTTAGCAAGGTTTCGGGTGTTGCTCCAAGCCACAAGCCCACCTTAGGATGGTACCAAATAGATACAAATGCTGTTGGATAACGTTGCAGTAAACGTTTAAATATCGCAATAGGATTGGTCCCAACCCTCTCAATAACTTCTCGTCTTGACAACACTACTTTTGAAAAACAATCTTCCTTTATGCCTTCAATACCCTTCTCAACACGCTTTATATGTGATTGTTTATCTGCCTGCTGAATGGAATTGATACTATGAGATACTGTTTCCTGAAAATTTATTTCATCTTCAGAAAAATCATGTTGATCAAATGGAACAGTAAGGACATCCGAATGATTTAAAGGAATTAAAAAGGCATCTTCGCGGCTATCAAAAGGTGCAAACACAAATCCGCTTTCGGTAAAATCAGAAATAACATGTAGCGTGTCATCACCTTGAAGCATGGCTTTTAATTCGGACGTATTTGGTTTTCGATACGCTACAAAAGGCAACTTGGCATACAGCTGTTTTTCGATCTGCTCAAAAAATTGATCCAAGGGCATGCTATTTGGTTTTTGGTAAAGTTATGGTAGATAATCTGCAGATGGAGACCAAATTATCATGGTCGTCTGTAATTCGTATATCGAGAAGTTGTGTCGTTCTTCCTTTGTGAAGAAAGGTCGCTTTGGCATAAACAAATCCGTCTCTTACAGATTTTAAATGATTGGCAGTAATTTCGATGCCGCGCACAACTAGATGTTCAGTATCCAAGAAAATATGTGACGCAAAACTTCCAACACTTTCTGCCAAAGCCGCCGTGGCGCCACCATGAAGCACACCATCAGGCTGATAGACTCTAGAATTTACCGGCATTCTGGCCACTAAAAAATCTGGGCCGTAGTCCACCATTTCTATATTCAAGGTTTCCATCAAAGTGTTTTTACTGGCGCTATTCGCTCTTGTCAAAACTTGTTCTTTCGATAATTGCATAGAAAAATAATGTTTTTGTGATCAAATGTAAAGGTACGGAAGTAGTTTCTAGTTTCTAGTTTCTAGTTTCTAGTTTCTAGTTTCTAGTTTCTAGTAAATTTAATTTTTTTGAATGTTATACCCTTCCGTTTGCTTCATTTTCTTTGTTATTTGGAATTTGTTTTTTGAAATTTTCTATTGCTATCTCCGTATCTTTAGAGATTAACAATTTATCACAGCATGAAGTCACAAGAAAAAGAAATCTCCTACGAAGCCACCAACTCCTACTCCACTTTAAACACTTTATCTGAACGCACAAAAAATGTATGGTTCGTTTGCCATGGCATGGGGTATTTGAGTCGGTATTTCTTGAAATATTTTGCAGATTTGAATCCGCAGGAAAATTATATTATTGCTCCCCAAGCACAGAGCAAATACTATGTACCGCCAAAACTTAAACATGTCGGCGCAAGTTGGCTGACCAAAGAAAATACCATTAATGAAACTCACAATGTGATGCGTTATTTTGATGCTGTTCTTGAAGCAGAACAGATTCCTGAGCATCTTACTTTAGTTCTTTTGGGCTATTCACAAGGGGTATCCGTAGCGTTGAGATATGTCGCAAAAAGACAATTGAAATGCTCTCAAATAGTGATGATGTCAGGTGGAATTCCTAAGGAGTTAACTGCTGAAGATTTTAACTTTTTAGATCAAATAACAAAAGTGTCTTTGATTTATGGAACTAAGGACGAATATTTAGATGAGGATCGACTTAGTATAGAAAAAAACAATGCTTTCGAATTGTTTGGACATTGTAATTTACAAATCATTCCTTTTAAAAGTGGACATATGGTAAACAAAACGCTGCTAAACCTACTTGTATAAATTAAAAAAGCGACCATTTTTTAGATGGCCGCTTTAAATTTAATAGATTGAACTAATTAATGTTTGGCATCAGATGAAATCACTTTCTTGATTTCAACACCTCTATTTGTGGTTATTTTCACAAATAGCATGTGTTTTACAGCTTTTGTTAAATCAAATTTGACTTTCACTTTTTTACCTTTTTTATACGAGGTGTTCTTGTAAGAATCTATTAGGATACCTCTGATGTCTCTAATTTCAATGAAAACATCAGTATCATAATTGTAACTATAAGAAACATTTACTTTATCCACAAATGGATTTGGCGATACGATGAAATCTCCACCCTTTTGCACACTTACAGCTGTCAGCTCCCTGCTGCACACACTCTCACAGCCATCGGCACGTACGGTTACGGTATAGATACCGGCAAGCGTAAGGTTCCTGATCGTGGCCGTGCTGGCCGTAAAGCCGCCCGGTCCTGTCCAGGAATATGCTGTGCCACCTGTTGCGGTAAAGCTTGCAGACTCACCTTCGCAAATAACATTGTCGCCCGTGATATTACATACTGGTAAAGGATTGACTGTCAGTCCTCTGCTTCGTACACTCTCACAGCCATCGGCACTTACGGTTACGGTATAGATACCTGCAAGCGTAAGGTTACTTATGGTAGCCGTGCTTGCCGTAAAGCCGCCCGGTCCGGTCCAAGAATATGCTGTGCCGCCTGTTGCGGTAAAGCTGGTGGAGCCGCCTTCACAAATAACATTGTCGCCCTTGATGTAACAAACCAGTTTTTTGCTCACGATAAGTTCCCTGCTGCAAGTGCTTTCACAACCGTTCCCATCGGTGACGGTTACGGTGTAGATACCGGCAAGCGTAAGGTCACTGATCGTGGCCGTGCTGGCCGTAAAGCTGCCCGGACCTGTCCAGGAATAGCTGGTACCACCTGTGGCGGTAAAGCTGGTGGAGCCGCCTTCACAAAGAACATTGTTGCCCGTGATTTCACATACCGGCAAAGAACTGACTATCAACTCCCTGCTTCGTACACTCTCACAGCCATCGGCACTTACGGTTACGGTATAGATACCTGCAAGCGTAAGGTTACTGATGGTAGCGGTGCTGGCCGTAAAGCCGCCCGGTCCTGTCCAGGAATATGCTGTGCCACCTGTTGCGGTAAAGCTGGTGGAGCCGCCTTCACAAATAACATTGTCGCCCTTGATGTAACAAACCAGTTTTTTGCTCACGGTAAGTTCCCTGCTGCAAGTGCTTTCACAACCGTTCCCATCGGTGACGGTTACGGTGTAGATACCGGCAAGCGTAAGGTCACTGATCGTGGCCGTACTGGCCGTAAAGCCGCCCGGACCTATCCAGGAATATGCTGTGCCACCTGTTGCGGTAAAGCTGGTGGAGCCGCCTTCACAAAGAACATTGTTGCCCGTGATTTCACATACCGGAAAAGGATTGACTATCAGCTCCCTGCTTCGTGCACTCTCACAGCCATTGGCACTTACGGTTACGGTATAGATACCCGCAAGCGTAAGGTTGCTGATCGTGGCCGTGCTGGCCGTAAAGCCGCCCGGTCCGGTCCAGGAATATGCTGTGCCGCCTGTTGCGGTAAAGCTTGCAGACTCACCTTCACAAATAACATTGTCGCCCTTGATGTAACAAACCAGTTTTTTGCTGACGGTAAGTTCCCTGCTGCAAGTGCTTTCACAACCGTTCCCATCGGTGACGGTTACGGTGTAGATACCGGCAAGCGTAAGGTCACTGATCGTGGCCATGCTGGCCGTAAAGCCGCCCGGACCTGTCCAGGAATAGCTGGTACCACCTGTTGCGGTAAAGCTGGTGGAGCCGCCTTCACAAAGAACATTGTTGCCCGTGATTTCACATACCGGCAAAGGATTGATTGTCAACTCCCTGCTGCATACACTCTCACAACCATCGGCACTTACGGTTACGGTATAGATACCAGCAAGCGTAAGGTTACTGATCGTGGCCGTGCTGGCCGTAAAGCCACCCGGTCCTGTCCAAGAATATGCTGTGCCGCCTTTTGCGGTAAAGCTGGTGGAGCCGCCTTCACAAATAACATTATCGCCCTTGATGTAACAAACCAGTTCTTTGTTCACGGTAAGTTTCCTGCTGCATATGCTTTCACAACCGTTCCCATCGGTGACGGTCACGGTGTAGGTACCGGCAAGGGTAAGGTCGCTGATGGTGGCCGTGCTGGCGGTAAAGCCGTTCGGCCCTGTCCATGAATAGCTGGTGCCGCCCGTAGCGGTAAAGCTCGTGGAGCCACCTTCACAAAGTACATTGTCGCCCGTGATCTCACAGACCGGCAAAGGATTCACCGTAACACTAATATGATTTGATTCTACACTACCGCACTCACCTGTATTTGTTACAAAATAGTCACCACTCACGGTGACTACAATAGATTCCGTTGTCTCTCCTGTACTCCAGGTTCCGCCAACATTCCCAGAAAGAGTAACGATGTCACCAGTACAAAATGTTGTAGCTCCACTCGCAGAAATTGTAGATGCGATTGGCAATCCGTTGGTGATCTTGTTATTATGTAAGTCAATAGCTCCGGCACACGTAAGGGCCCTGCCATTAAGTGCAGCTGCTTCCAAAATATGTATAGCCCCGTTAGCTACAATAGTACCCTGAAAAAAAGAACCTTCGCCTAAAGTAACTGCACCATTTATTTGCCAATAAATATTACAGAAAGAGGCTCCATTAATTAATGTCACCATTGAGCCTACGGTTGTACTAAAAGCACCATCTATCTGAAAAATAAATATCGCATTCGGATCATTTCCCGCATCTAAAAACAGTTCCCCGTTTAAAGTTGAAGCAGCTCCCAAAATGTAAATGTCAGGTGTAAGCGTTTGACCGCTTCCTAGTGTAGTCCCTATAACGGTACCGCCAAGAATCCCGTCCAATTCACTATATGCAGCGCACACATCCGATGCTGCTGTTGCCGAAACACCATCTGCATCATGAATACTTCCAATTACCACTCCGGGGGGAAACCCTGTGACACCGCCTACATTGGAGCCAATGTCACCTATAACAACAGTTGCTCCATCGTTTGTAAAAGCACCGACGGATGTGAAAACCGCAAATTCCGAAGCAGATCCTAAGTCTGGCGCTTGACCAAAGCTATGGGATGACAAAAATACCATTATCAATGTTATAATTGTAGAAGATAATTTTAATTTCATACAGGTATATTTTACTAGGTTATTAATAAATATTGGGTGGGAACAATTTAAATTCTTAGATCCCGCATAAATGTCATCCTTATTCCCAGTTATTACATCTAAGTAAATACATCGAATTGATGTTCAAAATAAGGATGATTTGTAATTGAGGAACTCACCACTTTGTAGAGGTTCCATCTATACAACCAAGGTTCAGTGCTTTTTATATCAATTATCAGGGGCGCGAGCATTGGTGCAATTTATCAAGCCAGACTCAACAGCTCCACTATTGGAACAATAAACCATGGCCGTACATGGGTTAGGCCAATGACCCACAGTGATATTTGGTTGGCATTCAACCGGTGAGGACTTACTTTGTGCAATTAGATTGCCACTGGGTATAAAAAAAGCCGTCATTGATAGGCAGCAATAAAGCAGTAATATGAGTGATGAATAAAAAGTATACCCTTCGTTTTCTCGTAGAATTTTCATAACTTCTTAAGTTTTAATTAATAGCAAAATTTGCATAAAACAAGTAGATATGTAGGATATAGGCAGATTTGGAAGTGATGCAACAAAATTTATAGCACAACAAGTAATACGTAAATTTTTTAATAATTGCTATTAATCAAAAAATCTGCTAGTAATCTATTGAAAAGATTATTGTAATTTATTTTTCTAGGATAAATCAAATATATAAAATAAAATGTTAAAAAAAACAATTAATTTTAAATAAATTGCTGACTTGCAGTAATTTACTAAAAGTTCATATAAATGTAAAGATAGTTCAGAAAATTATCTTGATAAATTACTTTATTGAAATTTGGAACAATATCAAGATTTAATCGAAACTGCGGACCAAAAACATTCAATATTTAATAAAAATATGAAACTCCTGATATTACAATATGAAGGATTTTACGGAGATTAAAGTACTTCATCAAATTAATGATAGAATATATGATCTTCTTTCCAATCCCGAATTTCTAAATCAGCATCTAACGTCAATACCAAACTAACAAAATTAGATTTGAAGAGACTGTCCGGATTAATAATATCATCGTTAATTTACTAGATTATCAATAATTGCTTTCGTCGATAATATAGCTTTTGTATATTCTATGCTAGGTCCAGCGACCCATATCGTTTTATAAGTTGCTTCAGTAGCTGCTTTTTCGGTGGCTTTCATACCTATTGAAAAACGGATCATCTTGACCCATTTTTTGAGCTTTTTGTTCTTGTTCAATAGTGATTCCAACCCCGATTCATTAGTACCAATTTTTTGAACATAGGGCGTATTGATCACTGTACAAGGCGTCCCTGAAATGCGTTGCGTCATGACAATATCCTTCGCGCCATAGTCCACACAAGCTTGTTTATACTCGTCCGTCACCCCAGCTTCCAATGAAGCTATAAATGGACTCCCCACCGAAACACCGTCTGCGCCATAGCTCAACATGCTCTCCAACTCTGCTTTAGTCCCAACGCCACCCGCAGAAATCACAGGAATCTTACAATTGCTTTTTAAGAGTTGGATCAATTCTTTTGGAGACAAATCGCCGCGATGTCCTCCTGCTTCGTTATTGACCGCAATAATGGCATCCGCACCCAACGCTTCCACCTTTTTAGCGAATTTCAAATCGGTAACATCACACAACACTTTGATCCCAACCTTATGAGCTTGATTGATTGTTTCTTCTGGGCTTCCCAACGAGGTGATTATAAAATCACAGCCTTCTTCACACAGCACACGCAATTGCTCTTTGTATTTGATATTGGATTTGTTAACGATCAGATTAAAGCCAAAAGAGCCACCCCGCCCATCGGTCGGGCAAGCTTCTACTTTAGCAGCTTTCAATTCATAAATAGCAGCTTTGAGCTCTGGAAGGGTTCTATAGTTTAAAGCTGGAATACATCCTGCAATACCTGCTTTCATGGCTTCAATAACCATGGCTGTATTAGACACCAAAAACATAGGTGCTTTGATAATTGGGTATTTAATGTTGAGGAGTTGACTGAGTTCAGTTGACATTGGAAGTTGCTTTAAATACCTGACAGGTTTTGGAAACCTGTCAAGCCTGTATGATTTTCACAAATATATAAAATTATTATGCATGCATAGTATTTTTTTATACCAAAAGTAGAGCCTCAATTATTATGAAATAATGTTTTAAAAACGTAATTTTAGAAGTCTTTTATTAGGCTATCCGCTTTATATTTCTGAATATATAATGCTTTTATATGGCTACCGTACAACATAATTTTGATTCTTATATTGACCTTTTAATAAATAATCCACTTTTTGAAGGCGTCACCCACCAATCGATGATTTCCTTGGTAGAAAACTGTAAATTGAAGCGTCTTATTAAAGGAACGCCTTGTATTGGAAAGGAAAAAACGCATTACAATTTCTATTTTATTACTAACGGAAAAGTAAAAGTATTTAACCTAAACAATTCCGACAAGCAATTCACGCTATTCATCTTATCTAAAAATGATGTTTTCGATGTGTTCACATTGATCAATAACCAGCAACATAATGTGTGTTATGATGTGCTTCAGGATTTAGATGTTTTGGTTATTTCCATAGATGCATTAAGAGATTGGCTCAAAAAAAATCCGCTTACTTTAAACTGCTTCTTTAGATATACCATTAAAAAATTCGAGTTATTGGAATCGCATATTTTGGATTTAGGAACGAACAATTTAACTGCTAGATTGGCAAATCTTCTATTGCAACATTATAATGTTGAAAACCATCAAATTGAGGGTATAAACGATTTAACGCACGATGAACTAGCGCAATTAATTGGCACCTCAAGAGCTGTTTTTAACCATCATATCCAAGAATTCAAAAAAGCGGGTATTATTCACGTAAGCCGAAAACATATCGAAATCCTTAATCTTTTACTCCTGACAGAATTAAGTCAAACCGAGGATCCTTTCATATGAGTGTCACTTCATAATTTCTTGTTAATTAATAATTGAATGCTAATTTGGTAGCAAAACCACTTTTATTATTCAATTACTTTTGGCTCTGTATTATTCCCAACATCAAAACACTTTTTACATTAATCACACCAAGGAGTTAGCTTATTAAATTAGGCCAGGAAAAGAATTTTCACAATCCAGCTACTCCACAACAAACAAGCAACTATTAAAACATATAGAAATCATGAAAACACTGTTAATCGGTCTATCTATTTTAGGTCTTACCAACCTAGCCCATGCGCAAAACGACACTTACGTGGTTAATCACGTACAATTAAAAGAAATCGAGGCTACTCCTAATATAAACCCCATCTATTTTAATGCCGTTCACGATAAAAATGCATCACAACAAGTAGAAATTTTAGAGACCGAAGTAGAACATTTTGACATTACCAAGTCTCCGATATTTACCAATACCTTTGAAACCTACACTATGTTGTTCCAAACTACCGATGGCAGTATTATGGCTTCCTATGATGAAAAAGGCAAACTCCTTAATTGCGTTGAAAAATTTGAAAATGTAATTTTACCAGAAAAGGTACTCCAAACACTTCAATCCAATTATCCAGATTGGACTCTAAATAAAACGACTTATCGCGTCAACTATTATCAAGGTGAAAATGTTAAGAAACTATACCAAGTCCAAATCAAAAACGGCGAGGATAAAATGAATTTAAAAATTGATTGCCAAGGAGAAATTTTAAATCACCGAAATCATAATAAATTGTAATTCAAGAATAAACTTTAAAAAAACGCAATTCTTTATAATTTATGGTTGCGATCTTACTTCAGCTTCGTGCTTCAAGTTCATAATATGCTTCGACAGGCTCAGCTTATGCAAACCTCTTAGGTTTCCAAAACCTGAGAGGTTTAGTGCGTTTCATTTTCTCTGGATTGGTAATTGATAACCCTTCCGTCTTCAATTCCTTTTCTGGAATTGAAGCCACCTTCCCTTGAAAAAAGGGAAGGAGTCTTTAGATTCTGATGTATTTTAAGATTTGGCAAGAAATTTATCTTCTCAGAGGTTTTCTAAAATTTAAAAGCAGAAAAAAACGCAACCAAATGAATGATTGCGTTTTTACTTCTACTTCCTGCTTCGTGCTTCAAGCTAATAATATGCTTCGACA
The DNA here is from genome assembly GCF_039916245.1 of Gelidibacter sp. GTDB lineage: Bacteria > Bacteroidota > Bacteroidia > Flavobacteriales > Flavobacteriaceae > Gelidibacter. The sequence continues at coordinate 5,754 of NZ_JBDSLS010000217.1, read as the reverse complement.
GGCTCAGCTTATGCAAACCTCTCAGGTTTCCAAACCAGAGAGGTTTAGTGCGTTTAATTTTCTCTGGATTTGTAATTGATAACCCTTCCGTCTTCAATTCCTTTTCTGGAATTGAAGACACCTTCCCTTGAAAAAAGGGAAGGAGTCTTTAGATTCTGATGTATTTTAAGATTTGGCAAGAAATTTAACTTCTCAGAGGTTTTCTAAAATTTAAAAGCATAAAAAAACGCAACCAAATGAATGATTGCGTTTTTACTTCTAACTTCAAGCTTCATGCTTCAAGCTAATAATATGCTTCGACAGGCTCAGCATAAGCGATTCACACAATTTTGCTTAGGCAAAATTGGTTCTCTGCTTATTTCACTTCTTCAAAATCAACGTCCTCAACATCACTGCCTTCATGGGACTGTCCACCTTGACCAGCATCAGGTCCCGGTTGTGCACCACCCTGAGCATCACCTTGTGCTTTATACATTTCTTCGCTAGCTACTTTCCAAGCTTCATTGATTTTCTCAAGAGCTGGGTCAATTAGTGCGACATCTTTAGATTCGAAAGCTGCTTTCAATTCTTCAAGTGCTTCTTCAATCGGTTTTTTCTTATCATCCGATAATTTTTCACCAAATTCTTTCAATTGACTTTCTGTTTGGAAAATCATCGCGTCAGCAGCGTTTAATTTTTCAGCTTTCTCTTTTGCTAATTTATCAGACTCAGCATTTGCTTCAGCATCAGCTTTCATCTTTTTGATTTCTTCTTCAGTCAATCCAGAAGATGCTTCAATACGAATATCTTGTGTTTTTCCGGTTGCTTTATCGCCTGCAGTAACATGGATAATTCCGTTCGCATCAATATCAAACGTCACTTCGATTTGAGGCGTTCCACGTTGTGCTGGTGGAATACCATCTAAATGGAAACGTCCAATTGTTTTGTTATCGGCAGCCATTGTACGCTCCCCTTGTAATACGTGGATTTCCACTGAAGGCTGATTGTCGGCAGCTGTTGAGAACACTTGTGATTTTTTAGTAGGAATTGTTGTGTTAGCTTCAATTAATTTCGTCATCACGTTACCCATAGTTTCGATACCAAGAGATAATGGCGTCACATCAAGAAGCAATACATCTTTCACATCTCCTGACAAAACACCACCTTGAATTGCAGCACCTACAGCTACAACTTCGTCAGCGTTAACACCTTTACTAGGCGCTTTTCCGAAGAATTTTTCAACGGCAGCTTGTACAGCAGGAATACGTGTAGAACCACCAACTAAGATAACTTCATCAATATCATCTTTTGAAAGACCTGCAGCTTTCATTGCATTTTGACAAGGATCGATTGTACGTTTTACTAAATCGTCAATCAATTGCTCAAATTTTGCACGGGTTAACGTTCTTACCAAGTGTTTTGGTCCGGTTGCAGTGGCCGTAACATAAGGCAAGTTAATTTCTGTTTGTGCAGAAGATGACAACTCAATCTTCGCTTTCTCAGCAGCTTCTTTCAAACGTTGAAGAGCCATTGGGTCTTTACGTAAGTCGATATCTTCTTCTGATTTAAATTCGTCAGCCAACCAATCGATAACCTTTTGGTCCACATCATCACCACCTAAATGGGTATCTCCTTCTGTTGATAATACTTCAAAAACACCATCACCTAATTCAAGGATAGAAACGTCATGTGTTCCTCCACCAAAGTCAAAAACCACAATTTTTTGGTCTACTCCTTTTTTATCCAATCCGTAAGCTAATGCTGCAGCCGTTGGTTCGTTTATGATACGACGAACTTTCAAACCCGCAATTTCACCTGCTTCTTTTGTTGCTTGACGTTGTGAGTCATTAAAATAAGCTGGTACTGTAATTACAGCTTCGCTTACTGTTTGACCTAAATAATCCTCAGCAGTTTTCTTCATTTTTTGAAGAATCATTGCTGATAATTCTTGCGGTGTATATAAACGACCATCGATATCTACTCTTGGCGTATCGTTGTCACCTTTTACAACTTTATATGGTACACGTTCTGCTTCTTTTTTAGACTCAGAATACTTATTTCCCATAAAACGTTTGATCGAAGAAACCGTTTTTGTCGGATTTGTTACGGCTTGACGTTTTGCTGGGTCACCAACTTTAATTTCACCACCTTCGACGAAAGCAATGACAGATGGCGTAGTTCTTTTACCTTCTGCGTTAGGAATTACAACTGGCTCATTACCTTCCATTACCGAAACGCAAGAGTTGGTTGTACCTAAATCGATTCCAATTATTTTACTCATAATATATGTTTTGTGTTGAATTATTAATTTTTTATTTCTCTTAGTCTATGTCAATGATTGTGCCATGACAGAAAATATGACAAGGTGTCATTTTTAACTAAAACTTTGGTCTTATTTTGACTTGTTTACAGAAACGAATTGTAATTTTACATAAATTATAAAAAAAATTGACATGAAAAAGATTGCATCCTTATTATTCGTATTCGCCCTTGTACTAACTGCTTGCACTGGCGACCAAGGCCCAATGGGACCTCCAGGTTTAGATGGCCTTGATGGACAAGACGGCGGCATCATCGCCTCGTCTGCCTTTGAAATTGAAGTCGATTTCAATGCTGCCAATCAATTTTCGCATACTGAAAAATATGGCTTTGAAGTTTTGAACACGGATGTGACGCTGGTGTATATTTCCTGGGAAACTACTGACGGCAAAGACGTTTGGCGTTTAATGCCTCAAAACGTCTATTTTGATGATGGCATTTTGGTTTATAATTTTGATTTCACACAAACGGATGTTCGTTTCTTTCTAGACGGCACTAAAAATCTAACAACCTTAGGTTCAGAATGGACACAAAAGCAAGTTTTCAGAGTGGTCGTCATCCCTGCGGATAATGTAGGTGTAGACGTTTCCAATCTGAAGGATGTCATGCAGGCCTATAACATTGAAAGTTTTGAGATGAAATAAGCTTAAAAAAGAAGTTTTTGTAGAAAAGGATGTTTTTAGCACACTCTTTTGTCAGTTAAATCGTATTTTAATAAAGGAAAAACGAACGTCAACTGACATTTTATTGTGAGGTAAAAACATCCTTTTTATTTATAGGACTCACTAAAAATGCTAAATCACATTGTCCTTCAAGGACTTAAAACTTAAGTCCCGGCTTTAATTTATAGAGCATTAAAAATCGAAGGCTATATTCGACCAATAGCACTTATTTACACCAACAATTGCCGCGTTTTCCTAAATATCTTCTATAACAAACAGTATCTTTGCCCGTTCACTTAAACGTTTGCGTCAATGGAGTGTATTTCTGTATTTGATATGTTAAAGATTGGAGTTGGGCCATCAAGCTCCCACACTTTAGGTCCGTGGCGCGCTGCCGAACGCTGGATCGCGGAATTAAAGGAAAGTAATAGATTTGAAAAGGTAGAACAAATCACTGTTGATCTATATGGCTCTCTTTCCTTGACAGGAAAAGGCCACGCTACCGATTACGCCGTGATATTAGGCTTAAGCGGTGCCGATCCTGAAACCGTTCCTATCGACAGTATTGAAACGACCATTGTTGAAGTCAAAAACACACATACCTTGCTTTTTAATAATGAAAGGCCTGTGGATTTTGATGTCAAGAAAAACATTGTTTTTAATAGAGAGTTTTTACCATTTCATGCTAACGGCATGAAATTTACCGCAACCATTGAAGGACGTGCATACAGTTCGACGTTTTATTCTATCGGTGGCGGATTTGTGGTCAAAGAAGAACGCAAGACATCAAAAAAGAAAGAGGAAATCTTTCATAACACTTTCCCCTATCCTATCCGATTAGGCACAGAATTACTGGCCTATTGCCATGAATTAAACTTGCCAATCTCCAGTGTAGTTTTAGAAAACGAGAAATCAATCCGAGATATGGATACCATCGACTTTGAGTTGAAACGGATCTGGGACACCATGTTGGAATGCATGTATATTGGCTGTCATACAGAAGGCAGTTTACCTGGCGGATTAAATGTGAGGCGCCGAGCGTTTGACATGCATAAAAGTTTGAAATGTGATTTGCCGTACAGCAATCCACAGGAATGGTTGCAAACCATCAGAAAAACGGAAGTCAAGTTTCGGGAAATCCTTAAATGGGTCAGCTGTTTTGCACTCAGTGTCAATGAAGTCAATGCGGCCTTAGGTCGTGTTGTGACAGCGCCGACCAATGGAAGTGCTGGTGTTATTCCCGCAGTTTTGATGTATTATATGGTCATCGAAAATCATGAGGCTGATTTTGAGCATATCAAGAAATTCCTATTGGTTTCTGGAGAAATTGGCAGTATTTTCAAGAAAAACGCGACTATTTCAGCCGCTATGGGCGGATGTCAGGCCGAAATTGGCGTGTCCTCTTCCATGGCAGCTGCTGCACTTTGTGAATTATTGGGAGGTTCAGCCGATCAGGTTTTAATTGCTGCTGAAATTGCGATGGAACATCATCTTGGATTAACCTGCGATCCTATTGCCGGTTTGGTTCAAATCCCATGTATTGAACGCAACGCCATGGGTGCCATCAAAGCCATAAATGCTGCAGAATTAGCCTTGAACACCGATCCAAAGAATGTGAAAGTACCCTTAGACAAAGTGGTGCAAACCATGTGGGAGACTGCAAAGGACATGAGTTCAAAATACAAAGAGACTTCTGAAGGTGGCTTGGCGGTTAGCGTCCAACTTTCAGATTGTTAATCTTAAATAATGAAAGACCAGAATGCCATGGAAATTTGAAGAGCCACTTCTTATTATTGAATTGTACACTATATTTCGACCGCAAATAAGGTTATTTCCAAATCCATTTCATGAGTTATTCTCCTTTTAAAATAGTCCTTTATATTGTTATTACGCTTTTGGTATTGCTTGGAATAACTTTTTTTAGCACTTCAAAAAAGCGCGATAATGGTAGCACTCAAGAAGGTTTTTTTATAGGCGACCTCCATATTAAATACACAACGTTTGACAGTTTTCTGCAAGAAAGTGGCTCTGACCGTTCGCATATTAAAAGTTTAGATAGTATTGTGAGCAATATCGAGAACTTGGTTAAAGATCTCGATGACGACAAGCCCGAAACGACACTAAAACCTAAAATTCCCGATTTCACAAAAATTGACACTTCCAAAGTGCAGCGTATCAGCTATCCTAATAACCGATTGGCCTTTATTGCCCAATTGCGCGAAAGTTTGGAAAGTGGTCGATGCCGCATCATACATTATGGCGATTCGCAACTGGAAGGCGATCGCATTTCAGCCTATCTTCGAAATCGTTTGCAAGGCATATATGGTGGTTCAGGTCCTGGCTTTATTCCTATTGTGCAGGTTTACCACCAAATTAGCGCCAATGTCACGCCTTCTGACAATTGGACCCGACATGCGTATTTTGATCCCACACAGGCCAAGTTTCCGCATAAAAAATATGGCGCGTATTCATCGCTATCTCGGTTTACAGAGGCTTATGAAACGGTGGACAGTCTGCTCCTCGATTCTTTGAAAATAAAAAAAGCAACGATCACTATTGGAGTTCCGACCAAATCCTACGGACTTTTAAAAACCTTCACTAAAATAGGTTTGCATTACGGCCATACCGTGGCACCGACCACTATCAAAGTTTATAATGACGATGTACTAATCAAATCAGAACACTTGATTGCGGATGGTTCTTATCACAAATTTCCTATCGATTTAGCAACAACGCCTTCCAATCTTAAAATTGAAATTGAAAGCAAAATAAGCCCCGATTTTTATGGACTTAC
>NZ_JBDSLS010000216.1:0-21927 GCF_039916245.1 Gelidibacter sp. | reverse complement strand
GCCAATCCGTCGGTTTTATTGGACAATCCCATCAACCGAAGTATTCCTGTCAATGTTGAAATTAATCTAACCGGACAACTTGAACAGCCAACTCCCGAATTTGTCTTAGCGTTTCCGAATGCAAGTTCCACAGTGCGTTCAGAGTTGGAATACCGATTGGCAACTAAAGAAAGCAGAGAAAACCAGGCCTTGTTCCTCTTGGCAACAGGTTCATTTGCTAGTGAAATCAGCTTAGGGCAACAGGCTTACGGTACCATTGCCGATCGTGTGAACAGCTTGTTCAATGGTCTCTTATCCAGTGAGGATGATAAGCTTAAATTAGGTATTAACTTTCAAGCAGGGGAGCAAACACCCGATTATAGGTCAGACGACCGATTAGGCTTGACTTTAAGCACTAAAATCAGTGATCGCGTGTTGTTTAATGGTAAGGTTGGGGTGCCGATTGGTGGCGTGAATGAAACCGTTTTTGCTGGAGATGCTGAAATAGAATTGCTTTTGAATGAAGACGGAACCTTATCTGCCAAGTTTTTTAATAGAGAAAATAACATTCGTAATTTTGGCGAAGAGATTGGTTATACGCAAGGCGTTGGATTAACCTACAATGTAGAATTTGATACCTTCAGGGAGTTGCTCAGAATTATTTTTTCAGGAAAGAATAAAGCCAATGGCACTCCTGAAGAAAAGAAAAAAGGAGCGTCCAATACTGAAGCGCCACTGCCAGCGCATATCAAAATGCGTGAGGAAAAGGACGAAAAATAGAATTAACGCCTCAGTTTTTAAACATTTCCCAGTAAGTTATTAACTAAATCGTTTGAGTTGCTTATCACTCCTTAAAATATAATAATTCCTTCCTTTATTATAGTATTTGTTTAGTAGTTTTACTTTTTTAACAACAACTAAATGTCAAAAAGTATTAAAAAAATTGGGGTAATGACTTCTGGCGGCGATGCTCCTGGAATGAACGCTGCCATTCGTTCAGTAGTTAGAACCTGTGCCTATCACAACATCGAGTGTGTGGGAATATATCGTGGTTACGAAGGCATTATCGAAGGCGATTTTAAATCGATGGATGCCCGTAGCGTTAAAGGTATTATCAATAAAGGTGGAACCGTCCTTAAATCTGCACGATCCAAAGAATTTAGAACGCCCGAAGGCCGAAAAATTGCCTATGACCAACTGATGAAAGCCGAAATAGATGGCCTTGTCGTGATTGGTGGCGATGGGACGTTTAATGGCGGCATGGTTTTCAACGAAGAATTCGAATTTCCAATTATTGGGATTCCGTGTACTATCGATAACGATATTTTCGGAACCACGCATACCATTGGGTTTGACACGGCCTTAAATACCGTGGTGGATTGTATCGATAAAATTCGAGACACGGCGAGTTCACATAACCGACTCTTTTTTGTAGAGGTTATGGGACGTGACGTAGGTCATATTGCATTGAATGCCGGCGTTGGTGCAGGAGCTGAAGAAATCCTTATTCCGGAAGAAAACTTGGGTCTTGAGCGCTTGTTGGAATCCTTAAATAAAAGTAAGGCTTCAGGCAAAACATCAAGCATCGTAGTCGTTGCGGAAGGCGATAAAATCGGAAAAAACGTTTTTGAGCTGAAAGATTATGTTGAATCTACTTTAGATGAATACGACGTTAGAGTTTCTGTTTTAGGCCATATGCAACGAGGTGGTTCACCATCGTGTTTTGATCGTGTGTTAGCGAGTAGAATGGGTGTGAAGGCTGTAGAATCTTTATTAGAAGGAAAAACCAATTATATGGTCGGGCTTCTCAATGAACAAATGGAGTTAACGCCGATAGAACAAGCAGTCAAAGGAAAATCAAAGATCGATAGGGAATTGTTGCGCGTTGCAGATATCATGTCGACTTAGGATTGGTGATTGTTGATTGTTGAGTGAAGATTGATGATTTTTGAAGTATTAAGTCGTGCGATTCGGTATCGGCAGTTTGAAGATTGTCAAGTAATAGAAAATAAATAATTGTAATAAAAAATATAAAAACATGTCAAATTTAAAATTAGGAATAAACGGTTTTGGCCGTATAGGAAGAATCGTTTTTAGAGCAACATTAAATAAACCAAATGTAGAAATTGTAGGTATCAACGATTTATTGGAAGTTGAGCATTTAGCTTATTTATTGAAGTATGACTCCGTTCACGGAAGATTTAATGGTACTGTTGAAGTTAAAGACGGCCATTTAGTAGTGAATGGAAAAACAATCCGCATTACGGCTGAAAGAGATCCACGTAACCTTAAATGGGATGAAGTAGGAGCAGACGTCGTTGCAGATTGTACCGGAATTTTTACAACTTTAGAAATGGCCAATCAACATATTGAAGCTGGCGCTAAAAAAGTTGTTATTTCAGCACCAAGTGCCGATGCCCCAATGTTTGTCATGGGTGTCAACCATAAATCGGCAAAAGCTTCGGATACCATCGTATCTAACGCATCTTGTACCACGAACTGTTTAGCGCCAATGGCTAAAATTATTGATGATAATTTTGGACTTGAAGAAGGGTTGATGACGACGGTTCATGCTGCAACAGCGACACAATTAACCGTTGATGGACCATCAAGAAAAGATTATAGAGGTGGTAGAAGTGTTTTGACCAACATTATCCCATCCTCAACAGGTGCTGCAAAAGCGGTAGGAAAAGTTATACCTAAATTAAACGGAAAACTTACAGGAATGTCATTTAGAGTTCCAACTGCGGATGTATCTGTAGTAGATTTAACTTTTAGAACTGAAAAAGATACGTCATTAGCAGAAATCAAAAAAGCATTTAAAGATGCTTCTGAAGGCGAAATGAAAGGTATTGTAGGTTATACTGAAGACATGGTCGTTTCACAAGATTTTGTTGGAGAAACAAATACCTGTGTTTTTGACGCCGAAGCTTCAATTGAACTCAACTCAAGATTCTTCAAAGTTGTGGGCTGGTATGATAACGAATTTGCGTATTCTACCAAATTAGTTGAATTGGCACAACACATTCATTCTTTATAAGTAACCCATAAATTCCGTATAAGTTTTCCTTTTTATAGATTGAACTTATACGGATTTTTTTATTCCATACATACATGATTTTAATAGTTGATAGTGGATCTACAAAAGCCGATTGGATTTCAGTAGATGACAAAGGCGTTCAGATTCAAGAAAAAATTAGGACTGGCGGTCTAAATCCTGAAATTCTAAAAGAGAAAAAACTCTATAAGATCATCAGAAAGAGTGACGAGTTGATGAAAAGCAAACGTGACGTTACTCACATCTTTTTTTATGGTGCAGGTTGTGGCACTGAAAATCCGAGAATCCTTTTAAAACGTGTACTGGAAGATGTTTTCGTTAATGCTAAGGTTGAAGTATCTGAAGATACCATGGCCGCTGTAAGAGCGACCCTAAATCATGATGATGAACAGGCGATCGTTTGTATCTTGGGCACCGGTTCCAACTGTAGTTATTATGATGGCGAACATATAGATCAACGCATTCAATCTTTGGGATATACCTTAATGGACGATGCCTCGGGGAATTATTTTGGGAAACAATTGGTACGGGATTATTATTTCAATCACATGCCAGAAGTTATCAAGGTTTCCTTTGGAGATAAGTATAATATGGATGCTGATTATATCAAATACAATCTGTATAAACAACCAAGTCCGAATGCGTATTTAGCGAATTTCGCGGAATTTATGTTCTTGAATATCGATTCTACCTATATTCAGGAGATGATTAAGGAAGGCATGCGCATTTTTGCTAAAAACATGATTTTCCAGTACAAAGATGAAGTAAAAAAAGTTCCAGTTCATTTTGCGGGATCCATTGCATTCTTTGCCAAAAAGCAAATTATTGAAATCGCAGAAGAAATGGGCTTCACGGCAGGAAACTTTGTACGACGTCCTATTGAAGGATTGGTAGCCTATCATACGAGAAAATTGTAAGACATCCTTACATTAAAATATAAAGAGCAGTGCATGTTATTCAAACAAATGCACTGCTTTTTTTATGTTTAAAGGTTTCATAACTTGTGTGCTTTATCGATCGATCGTCACCTAGCTTATTATAAATTATGACTTATCACAACAAAAAATTCAGACCCATCCAGAATTCTTCCAACGTAGAAATCTCAGAAGAAACGATTTTTGAATACCAACAAAACGGCAATATCTTGACCTCTGAATATCAAGGTGGCCACATCGTAAAAGGACATTTAATTGGGATAGTAGACAAGGAGGGAACTATTGAGATGCGCTACCATCAGGTGAACACGAAAGGAGAATTAAGGACGGGAATTTGTACATCAAAACCCGAACGTCTTGAAAATGGAAAAATAAGATTGTATGAAACTTGGAAATGGACTTCCGGCGATCAATCCACTGGAACTTCTGTTTTAGAAGAACTATAAGAAACGAAAAATCCCCAAGCTGTTGAAAGAAAGGGGACTTTGTATTTTTAGATTCCGAATTATTTTATCGCAATCATGCTGATCTCTACATTTACAGACCGAGGTAATTTTGCTACTTCAACCGTTTCTCTTGCCGGTGCTGTATCTGCATCAAAATACTTACCATAAACGGCATTGATTTGTCCGAAATTGTTCATGTCACTAATGAAAATTGAGGTTTTAACGACGTTTTCAAAAGTCATATCTGCGGCAGCTAAAACTGCTTTTAAGTTTTCCATCACTTGCGCCGTTTCAGCTTCAATGGAATCAAGAACCAGCTCATTGGTTTTTGGATCAAAGGCAACTTGTCCAGACATATATAAAGTATTGCCTGATAAGATAGCTTGATTATAAGGACCAATTGGTGCCGGAGCGTTGGGTGTATTAATGATCGTTTTCATAATGAGTCTTTTTAGTTTGATTTTTTATAATGTAGCTGATAAGGAAAAACGAAATTTTCTATGTTAATTCTTCGATTTTGGAATTTGGAGTTTTTATTTTAGAATTTTTAAATTTTATCTCAATCGTTTATCCGGTTCACGTCGTTTGTCGTATTTGATATCTTTCAGCAAGCCTGATTTAATTCCAATAAAAAAGTTCCATGAACTACGTTCACTGAATGGAATCCAACTGAAATTCATACGCCAGCTCATTAAATCACGCTCAAATCGCAATTGGGTGTACGTAAATCCTTGATTCGCGAAATCATAACCAGAGGATACCCCAACCGTCCAACGCGGCGACAAATCCACATCTCCCGAAAACATCAAAGAGTTGGAGGATATTTCATTCTGTCTAATGGTATTGGAGTAATTTACTGCCCATGCCAAACGCAAACTCCATGGAATATTGAAATTGAAAAATTCAGAATTCATTTCCTTTTCCTTATCCTTCTCTCGGTCTTCATCCCCTAAACGCTGATCGGCAAAATTCTGCGATACGCCAAACAAATCATCGTCACGTCCACCACTTCTCAAGCTTTCATCAATAGCTCTTTGGTCGGGTTCTTTGCCACCTTTAAAACTGTCGCTACTTAAGGAGTAACTCAAATTCATGCTGGCTGATGTCAATCGGAATAAACTCCCGCCATTACTGATATTGAATTGGTCCACACGTTTGTTATTATTGTCCAGAGCATACGGATCTAAAGTCATCCCAAAATTGATGCTCATTTTGTTGTCAAAAAATTGCGTTCCACCAGAAACTCTTACCGGACTCCATTGTAAGGAATCGCCAGCAAAATTATAGGAGGTTGAAAAATTAAGATTATTAAGTAAAATAATTTTTTTAGGCTCTGTTTTGGTGGAATCGCGATCTCTTACTTTAGCTTCAAAGTTGTTACCTAAAGATAAACCCAAAGAGCTCGAGAAATTCTTATTTGGTGCGCCATAAAGTGACTCTTCAAAACGGCTGTATTCTGCGCGTGTCAAATCGCCATTGGCGGTGATATAATCAAAAGCGTCATAATATTCATCAAATGCAGGATTGATATTATAACTTATAGATGGCCTCATAATATGTCTGATGGCCTTAATCTTCGTGTCTTTTCCTGGCTTTTCAAAATTGAACATCCCGTAAATCGTGGTTCCAACACTGGTGCTGAAATTATAAGTCCTATAACTATCAAAACCGGTTAAATCTTGTTTTAAGATTTGATTTTCATTTTGATCATAATACTTTCGGATGGTATTAAGCGTCCAGTTTTCCTGAAAATTCGTATTCGCACTCACGCTAAAATGCTTAAATACCTTAAAATTTGTTGAGATCGGAATGCTCTGTTGTACGCCCACTCGGGCATCATCAAACATTTGTGGTTTAAAGAATAAAGAATCTGTAGTTCTTATTCTGTTTTGGGCATTGACGTTGTATTGAAAGTTGATATTATGAATAAGTCCCTTTTTGGTACCGATTGAAGGTGCAAAAGGATATATCCTGCTCACACTTCCCTGAAAGGTAGGTAAGGTCATATCAATTTGCTGCGTTCGGGTGTTTTGGGAGTGTGTTGCGGTAACACTCATATTAACTTGTGGTTCGCCAATAAACGATTTAGAATAGGATACGGATGATGATAAGGTGTTGTTCAAAAAGTTGGAAGCATTCAACTGATTAACCGATTCCTGATAATACTTACTACTTCCTAAGTTGACAGAAGCTGAAAAACGCGAACTCGGATTGGCTTTTGAATCTTGCGAATGTGACCATCGGATATTATAGATCGACGATTTTGAATAATCCGGAAACCCACGTTCACTATTAATTAAACTCTCATATCTTACCCCAAAATTCCCTCTAAACTTATAACGCAACGCATAATTGGATTCCGTGCGTAAGCCGTAGCTTCCATTGGTATAATAATCGCCATACACCGCCAAATCCGCATAATCGCTGATGGCAAAATAATAACCGCCATTTTGAAGATTGTAACCACGTCGGCTATCCTGACCGAAAGTAGGGAAGAGGATCCCTGAAGTTTGCTTCTTGGTCAATGGAAAATAGGCAAATGGCAACCCAATAGGGGTCGGCACATTATAAATGTACATATTGGTCAATCCGGTGACCACCTTTTTATTGGGAACAATTTTCGCTTTTCGCATTAAAAAATAAAACTCCGGATCATCGCGATCTTCGGAAGTTGTAAATTTCCCGCGATTGATAAAATACACCGAATCGTTTTCCTTTTTAGTCACATCGGCAATGATATAACCACCACTTTGTTCTGTTCTGGAATTGAAAATCAGTGCTTTTTTTGTGTCTGTATTGAAGATAATCGAATCAGGCTCGACAAGATTGGCACCTTGTTTAAAGGTTGGCGCCTGCGAATAGACTCCGGCACTATCCTTTAAACGACCTGCATAAACCAAGTTTTTATTGTGATCAATGACAATGATTCCCGCCTTAATCTCCATGTCTTGATAATACACTTCCGCTTCATTATATAAGGTCGTTTGTTTTAAGCGTTGGTTAAGCGTCACATAATCTTTCGCCTTATAATTCACCTTGTCCGTCAAAAACTCCTTATTTTTAGGAAGCGAATCTTGTTTGATACTATCGGTTTCTTTGAGGTTAACAGTTGGCAAAAGTAAAGAATCGACCTTAATGGTCACCATCATGCTATCATTCTGTGTGACTGGTAATATGGGTGTCTGTTTTTTAGGAATTTCTTGGGCGAACCCCAAAGTGTTAATAAACACTGTAAAACTCAGAAGAAAAAGTATATGAAAGCTTTTTGTACGCAATGCTTTTAAGTGTATTTTTGTAAAAGTATGGCTCGGTTTTTGAAAAGTCAAAATTACATATATTTTTTTGTGATTGATTACTATTCATTTAAATTTTAAAAATTAATATCATCCGAGTTTTTTATTCGTTAAGACCTTTATGAGAACGCTATTACATTTCACTTTTGTATTAAATATATTATTATTCGCCAGTTTTACAACCCCAAGCCACGCCTTTCAAAAAAATAAGGACAAATTTGTGGTGGTTTTAGATGCTGGTCATGGTGGACACGATCCTGGAAACGTCGGAAATGGTTATAAGGAGAAGGAAATTGCCCTCAACATCGTTTTGAGCGTGGGTAAGGCTTTGGAGAAACATCCTAATATCAAGGTTATTTACACCCGGAAAACCGATGTTTTTGTCCCTTTAAGAGATCGTGCAAAAGTAGCTAATAATGCTGATGCTGATTTGTTCGTATCCATACATTGCAACTCACACCATACAGGAGCTCATGGCACGGAAACTTTTGTTTTGGGATTGCACGAAAATCAACGAAACTTCGAAATCGCAAAGAAGGAGAATGAGGTTATTTTCTTGGAGGAAGACTATAAATCGCATTATGATGGATTTGATCCCAACGCTCCCGAATCCTTCATTGGGCTTACTTTAATGCAAGAAGAATATTTGGATCAAAGCACACAGTTGGCGCGCTTGGTCCAAGATAATTTCACAAAAACACTTAAGCGCATTGATAGAGGAGTCAAACAAGCTGGCTTTTGGGTCTTGCACAATACCTATATGCCAAGTGTTTTGGTGGAAACGGGCTTCTTGACCTACAAACCTGAAGGCGCATATCTCAATTCTGAAAAAGGTCAAAACGAAATGTCCCTATCCATATATAAAGGCGTTATGGACTACAAAATGATTTTAGATAGAAATGTAGGACAAAATCTTTATAAAAATATCGCCAATAAGGAAGTCGTCAAAGAGGCTGTAGATGAAGAAATCAAGTCCCATAGTGCTTCAAAAGTCGTTTATCCCAATACGGTTTTCAAAATTCAGCTAGCGGCAGGCTTGAATAAGCTTGAACCTAAACCGCATAACTTCAAAGGGTTAAAAGAAATTTCCATAGAAAAGGAAGACCGGTTGTTTAAATATTTTTACGGCAATACTTCCGATTACAACGAAATTAAAAAAATGGCAGCTGTCGCAAAGGCAAAAGGTTATCCCGACTCCTTTATTGTGGCTTATCAAAACGGAAAACGTGTCAACGTGTCCCAAGTCATAAATTCTGCCTCTAATTAAAAAGATTCTTAATATTTTTATACCTAATTTTGTAAGCAACTAAATCTGAAACACATTGAAAATATCAAGAGAAGTTAAGACCGCAATACTAGTCATATCAGGAGTACTCCTGATGGTATTTACCTTTAATTATTTGAAAGGTCTCAACATATTACAGAAACACAACCGATACCAAACGGAATTTGATTATAATGCCCTAAACACCTCGTCCATAGTAACCATAAAAGGAAATACAATCGGGAAGGTTGAGGCCATTACTTACGACGATAAAACTGGTAAAACCATAGTCACTATTATCATTACTGGTGATGTTAACTTTTCCACAAACAGCAAAATCCGAATGTATGAAACCGGATTAATGGGCGGGAATGCTTTGGCCATTATACCTATGCCTGGTCCTGAATTGGCGAAAAACGGTGATTTTTTACAATCTGAAGTTGAAGAAGGTCTCGTTACAAGTCTCACAAAAAACTTCTCGGGCATCAGCAGCAATTTGGGCGTGACCTTAAAAGCTGCCGATTCTTTAATGAACAATTTTAACCGCTTAATTATCAATGATAATGACGATGGCATAAAAGCGGCTATTGCAGAACTCAACAAAACCATCATTTCTTTTAGAGAAATGGCAAATGCCATGAATAAATTAGTGGTTAAAAATGATGCTACACTAACTTCTGCACTTGGTAATTTTGAGGCTTTATCTAGCAACCTGGCAGAAATAACTACGGAAGTCAAGAAAGTTGAAATTTCAAAAACTTTTGCAAATCTCGACCAGACCCTTCAAGAGGTTAATGGGATGTTGGCCGATGTTAAGGATGGAAAAGGTTCCCTTGGAAAATTACTTAATGATGATAAATTATATACCAATTTAGAGGGCGCTTCTTTGCAAATGGAGCAACTCTTGCAAGATTTCAAATTAAATCCGAAACGCTATGTCCATTTTTCTGTTTTTGGAAAAAAACCGAAAAGTTTTGATGCTGAGGGCAACATCATTGAAGATGAAAAAACACAACCAGAAGAAATACAGATAGAACTACAAAACAACTAAGCCTAATTAACCAGCTCATAATGAATTACATTCCAAATATACTGTTTGCCATTGTCCTCGTTCTTGGCATTGGTTACTTTGCAAAAAATGTAAAAAAACTAATCCGCAATATCAAATTGGGCCAGGATGTTGATACAAGTGACAACACGTCTCAACGCTGGAAAAACATGGCAATGATTGCGCTTGGGCAAAGTAAAATGGTCAAAAGACCAGTGGCTGGCTTTTTACATATCATTGTTTATTTAGGGTTTATCATTATTAATCTTGAAGTTCTAGAGATTATTCTTGACGGACTTTTTTCAGGGGTGATTTATGAAAACCACCGACTGTTTGCATCTATTTTACCGACGTCAGTCTACGGTTTTTTAATTGGAAGTTTTGAAATCCTCGCGGTTCTTGTTTTTGTATCCGTTATTATCTTTTGGATCCGAAGAAACATTATTAAAGTGAGACGTTTTTGGATGGCCGAAATGACCAGCTGGCCTAAAAGTGACGCCAATTACATTCTTTATATTGAAATGATTCTGATGGGACTTTTCCTGTTAATGAATGCCACCGATTTAAGATTTCAAGCCATGGAAAGCGGGAATATCATCAGTCAGTTTCTAGCACCATTCTTTAGCGGACTTCCAGACGGCACGATTCATATGATCGAGCGCGGCGCTTGGTGGCTGCACATTATAGGCATCTTAGGATTCTTGAATTACCTTTATTTCTCTAAGCACTTACATATTCTTTTAGCCTTTCCAAACACCTATTACGGCAAAGTGAAACCTAAAGGAGGATTTGATAATTTGGAGTCCGTGACCAATGAGGTCAAAATGATGATGGATCCAACGGTCGATCATTTTGCAGCACAACCAGAAAGCGCAGAAGCTCCAGCTAAATTTGGCGCAAGTGATGTTCAGGATTTGAGTTGGGTGCAATTACTCAATGCCTATACCTGTACAGAATGTGGCCGTTGTACCAGTGAATGTCCTGCCAACCAAACGGGCAAAAAACTCTCACCTCGTAAAATTATGATGGATACCAGAGACCGTTTGGAAGAAGTCGGCAAAAACATCGATGCCAATAATGGCACTTTTAAAGAAGATGGCAAGCAATTGCTGGACAATTATATAACAAGAGAAGAACTTTGGGCGTGTACCACGTGCAATGCGTGCGTTGAAGCGTGCCCTGTAAGCATTGACCCCATGTCCATTATTATGGAAATGCGCCGTTATTTGGTCATGGAACAATCCGCAGCACCGATGGAGCTGAATAATATGATGGCTAATATTGAAAACAACGGAGCGCCGTGGCCATATAACCAAATGGACAGATTAAACTGGAAAGATGAAGCCTAGAAAAGGTTGAAAGTTAGAAGTTAAAAGTTTAGACCCTAAACTCCTAAATATATAAACTCATCAACTCAAAACTAAATCAACTCATCAATTCCAAAACTAACAAACTATTAAAAATGAGCAATACATTGAAAGTGCCAACAATGGCAGAATATATGGCGGAAGGAAAGCAACCCGAAGTACTCTTTTGGGTTGGTTGCATGGGAAGTTTTGATGATCGAGCAAAAAAGGTGACCAAAGCTTTTGTCAAATTGCTACATAAATCTAATGTTGATTTTGCTGTTTTAGGAACCGAAGAAAGCTGTACAGGAGATCCTGCAAAACGCGCTGGGAACGAATTTCTTTTTCAGATGCAAGCCGTCACCAATATTGAAGTACTCAATGGTTATGGAATCAAGAAAATTGTTACGGCTTGTCCGCATTGTTTCAATACCATAAAAAATGAATATCCAGGACTTGGTGGCAATTACGAAATCATGCATCATACGCAATTTCTTAAATCACTTTTGGATGAAGGGCGATTAACCATTGAAGGTGGACAATTTAAAGGCAAACGCATTACGTTCCATGATCCTTGTTATTTGGGACGTGGTAACGGTATTTATGAAGCGCCAAGAGAATTGATCAGAAAATTGGATGCCGAATTAGTTGAAATGAAAAGTTGTAAATCTCGTGGACTTTGTTGTGGTGCTGGGGGAGCTCAAATGTTTAAAGAAGCAGAAAAAGGAGATAAAGAGATTAACATTGCGCGAACCGAACAAGCTATTGACGTTAAGGCGGATATCATAGCTGCAGGTTGCCCATTTTGTAATACGATGATGACTGATGGTGTGAAATCAAAAGATAAAGAGTCTGAAATGGCAGTGATGGATATTGCAGAATTAATTGCAAACGCTCAGGATTTGTAATGGCCCACGAGATATTTCTATTAAACATTTCTGGACAGGATAAACCAGGTTTAACCTCTAGTTTAACCAATGTTTTGGCACATTATGAAGCCAAAATATTAGATATCGGCCAAGCCAACATCCACGACACCTTATCTTTAGGTTTTTTATTCCAAATTGAATCCGGAGACAAATCGGCTGCAGTTTTAAAGGATTTATTATTTAAAGCTTATGAGCTTGGTGTCAAAGCGAAATTCAAACCAATTGCATCTAATGATTACGAAAAATGGGTTGGCAACCAAGGTAAGGATCGTTATATCGTTACCATTTTGGGAGAAAAATTAACCGCAGAGCAGATTTCAAAGGTCACTCAAGTTATTTCAGATAAAAACTTAAATATTGACGCCATTAAACGGCTTACTGGTCGTTTGTCGCTCACTACAGAAGAAGATTATCCAAGAGCATCGATTGAACTCTCCATTAGAGGTAGAATTGATAAAAAGTCTGAACTGACCGCGAGGTTTATGCAAATCTCTCATGATTTGGGCGTGGACATCGCTTTTCAGGAAGATAATATTTACAGGCGTAACCGACGTTTGGTATGTTTTGATATGGATTCCACCTTAATTCAGGCGGAAGTCATCGATAGACTAGCGGAATTGGCTGGTGTTGGCGATGAAGTCAAAGCCATTACAGAAGCGGCGATGAATGGCGAAATTGACTTTAGTGAAAGCTTTATTCGTCGCATGAAATTGTTAAAAGGTTTAAGCGAAGATGTATTAGAGGATGTCGCGATCAATTTACCAATAACCAAAGGTGCAAGAAGATTGATTGATACCCTCAAAAAATATGGTTTTAAAACGGCTATATTATCTGGTGGATTTACCTATTTCGGAAACTATCTGCAAAAGGAATTAGGGATTGATTATGTGTATGCCAACCAATTAGAAATTAAAGACGGCAAGCTCACAGGGAACTATCTTGGAGAGATTGTTGATGGCAATAAAAAAGCAGAATACCTTCAAGAACTTGCAAATAAAGAAGGTATTGATATTAATCAAACCATAGCCGTTGGTGATGGCGCAAACGACTTGCCAATGCTTAATCTCGCTGGATTAGGAATTGCCTTTCATGCAAAACCCACCGTAAAAAATAATGCGCAAAGTGCCATTTCCAGTATCGGACTGGATGGTGTTTTGTATCTATTAGGATATCACGATAGACATATCGATTTAATTAAATAACAGAATAAAATGCTAGTCGATTTTAATACCTTACCGGAAGAGTCAAGAGTTTGGATTTACCAAGCCAGTCGTTCATTTTCAGATGAAGAGATTGAACAAATAGAATCTAAATTACAGACGTTTATATCCAATTGGACAGCTCATGGCAGCGACTTACAATCAGGCTACCTTATTAAATACAAACGATTTATAATAATTGCCATAAATCAAAGTTTAACCATGGCTACAGGCTGTAGTATTGATGCTTCCGTCCAATTTATTCAGCATTTGGAAAAAGAATACAACGTCGATTTGTTGGACAAAATGAATGTGTCTTACAAACAAGGCGATTTCATTGCCTACAAAACTTTAGTGGATTTTAAGAAAATGGCGAAAGAAAAAGCGGTTTCAAAAAACACCATTGTCTTCAATAATTTGGTCAATACAATCATGGAATTCAATGAAAACTGGGAAGTTCCCGCTAGTGAAAGTTGGCACAGTAGGTTTATGAGTTAAGCCTTTAATCACATATTTTTTGTTGTTGATTATCTTCTAATAAAACTATCATAAAGTATTGTTAGCTTTAAGCTAAAAGTGGTATTTTGCAAATCTATTCTTAACCAGTATTTAGACTTTCAAAAAGACCCCAATTTATATGCGTTTTTTATTTCCCCTCCTTGTATTTGGCTTAATTTCATTTCACATTTCGGCACAAAAGTCTGTCAATCCTTTATCGACAAAAGACGTTCTATCCCAACAAAAATGGGTCGATAGTATTTACAATAATATGGATATACGCCAACGTGTTGGCCAACTATTCATGGTTCGAGCGGTATCCAACAACAATAAAGCCAATGAAGCTGAAGTTGCTCGATTAATAGGTAACCATGAAATTGGAGGTATTATTTATTCTACTGGAGGTCCGGTTAAACAAGCCAAACTCAATAACCGCTACCAAGCCCTCTCTAAAGTTCCATTGCTTGTAGGTATGGATGCCGAATGGGGTTTGAGCATGCGTTTGGATTCCACTTATGCTTTTCCATATAATATGACACTTGGCGCTATTACTGACAATAAACTTGTGGAGCAAATGGGGCGGCAGCTTGGTGAACATTGCAAGCGTATTGGCGTTCATTTTAATTTCGCTCCCGATGTGGATATCAATACCAATCCAAAAAACCCAATCATTGGCAACCGTTCCTTCGGTGAGGATCGGGATAATGTCACTGCTAAAAGTTTGGCTTTCATGAAGGGTATTCAGGATGCCGGTGTTTTAGCCAATGCCAAACATTTTCCTGGCCATGGCGATACCGATACCGATAGTCATAAAACCTTGCCAACGATAAACTTCAATGCCCAACGTATTGACTCCATTGAACTTTATCCTTATAGAAAGTTAATAAACGAAGGTCTTTCCAGTGTTATGGTGGCGCATTTGAATGTGCCGAGTTTGGAGCCGAAAGTGGGCACGCCCTCATCCTTGTCGAAATATATTATCACTGATCTTTTAAAAGAACGTTTGCAATTTGATGGCCTTATTTTTACAGATGCCTTAGAAATGAAAGGCGTTTCCACCTTTAGCAAACCTGGAGATATTGATCTTGCTGCATTTTTGGCTGGAAACGATGTGCTTTTGATTTCTGAAAATGTGCCTGTTGCGATCGATAAAATTGTTGCGGCTTATGAAGCCAATCAAATTACTGAAGAACGATTGGCGCATTCTGTAAAAAAGATTTTGATGGCCAAATACAAAGTTGGTCTCAATAAGTACCGTCCGATCGCTACCAAAAACTTGGTACAGGATCTCAACCGATTGAAAGATGACTTGCTCTATGAGAAATTAATGGAAAATGCCATTACAGTGGTTCGAAATCAAAAAGAAATATTGCCGTTAAGACATTTGGACACTAAAAAGATAGCTTATGTAGAAATGGGTGATCCTATTGATAACAAGGCATATCTGGAAGAACTGAGAAAATATGCCAAAGTACATGAAATCAAAGCCACCAAATTGGATGAGCTCATTACCAAGCTTCATAATTACAATACGGTTATTGTAGGATTTCACAAATCGAACGCCAATCCGTGGCGACCTTATCAATTTTCAGATAAAGAAATGACTTGGCTGTATGAAATAGCACGAACCAATACAGTTATCCTGGATGTTTTTGCACGTCCTTATGCACTTATCGATTTAAATTCTATTGAAAACATTAAAGGTATTGTCGTCAGTTATCAAAATAGTGAGATTTCGATGCGTAAATCTGCTCAACTTATTTTTGGAGCAATTCCTGCAAAAGGGACTTTGCCAGTTTCGGCAGGAGAGCACTTTAAGGTTGGCGACGGCTTTATATATAACGGCATCCAATCGTTGAGCTATGGTCTTCCTGAATCGGTGGGAATGAGTTCAGAAAAATTGAAAAAACTCGATTCCATGGCGAAAATCACCATTGATCGTAAGGCAGCGCCAGGACTTCAGATTTTGGTTGCTCGTAAAGGAAAAGTCATCTATAACAAAGCTTTTGGTAAACATACTTATGAAGGCAATGAGAACGTTGATTTAGACGATATGTATGACGTGGCTTCTCTTACAAAAATATTGGCCACATTGCCGCTATTGATGGAGTTGGAGGAGCAAGGGATTGTTTCCACAGACACAAAACTATCTCAAATTTTGCCAGAGTATAAAGATTCCAATAAAAAGAATATCACCTTAAAGCAAATGCTCTCGCATTATGCCCGGTTAAAGCCATGGATTCCATTTTATACCGCCACTTTAGATGCATCCAAAAAACCAGATCCAAAGTACTACAGACGCGTTTCGAGCCCGGAATTCAGTATTAAAGTAGCCGACGAAGTGTATTTAAGAACGGACTATCCTGATACCATTCAAAAGATTATCAGAGATACCGACTTACTTCCAAGTTTGCAATATAAGTATAGTGACTTCCCATATTTCATCCTTAAAAAATTCATTGAAAAACATTACGATAAAGGCTTGGATGAATTGGTTCAGGAACGTTTGTTTCAGCCTTTAGGAGCCAATCATACCACTTATAATCCCGCTGCCATTTTTAGTGACACACAACTGGTGCCCACCGAAATAGACAATTATTACCGCCATCAAACCATTCAAGGTTATGTTCATGATATGGGAGCAGCCATGCAAAACGGAGTAGGAGGCCATGCAGGTATTTTCAGTACTTCCAACGATGTTGCGAAAATCATGCAAATGTATCTTCAAAAAGGATATTACGGGGGCAAACGTTATTTAAAAACCGAAACTGTTGAAAAATTTAATCACTGCCATTATTGTGGAAGCGGGGTAAGAAGGGGCATTGGCTTTGACAAACCACAATCGGCAAGGAAAGGACAAGTATCATTAGCAAGTTTTGGTCATTCAGGTTTTACAGGAACCTATGCTTGGGCAGATCCTGAAGAGGAAATAGTATATGTCTTTTTATCCAACCGAACCTATCCTAATGAGGGTAAGAATATTTTACAGAGAGAAGGCATTAGAACAGAAATTCAACGCTTGATTTATGAGGCGATCATTATGTGAAAAGTGTTATAAGTTATGAGCAAGTGCCTTGATTACTTAAAGTTGGGCTATTGAAATTTAAATAGACTTATGACTCAAGTAAACATAACTTTAGATACTTTAAATACTTGCAACTTAAGTCACTTAAAAAAATAAAAGATGAAAATAGGAATCGTATGTTACCCAACTTTTGGTGGTAGTGGTGTAGTGGCAACCGAGTTGGGTTTGGCGCTATCTAAACGGGGCCATGAAATACACTTTATAACCTATAGCCAACCTGTGCGATTGGATTTACTTGGTAGTAATGTACATTATCATGAAGTGACCGTACCAGAATATCCGCTGTTTTTATATCAACCTTATGAGTTGGCTTTATCCAGTAAATTGGTAGATATGGTAAAGATGCACGGCATCGAACTTTTGCACGTGCATTACGCCATCCCGCATGCCTATGCCGCCTATATGGCGAGAGAAATGCTACAGGAAGAAGGTATTTATGTTCCGATCGTAACCACCCTTCACGGTACCGATATTACCTTGGTGGGAAGCCATCCCTTCTACAAAACGGCGGTTACCTTTAGCATCAACAAGTCGGATGCTGTAACCACAGTCTCCCAAAGCCTGAAAGACGATACCATTCGCTTATTTGATATTAAAAGGGAAATAGATGTGGTCCCTAATTTTATTGACTTTAGCCGACATAAAACTCAATTCGACGACTGTCAACGCTGGATCATGGCCGATGAAAATGAAAAAATCATCACGCACATCAGCAACTTCCGAAAAGTAAAACAGATCCCTGATGTGATCAAGATATTTTATAATATCCAAAAGGAAATTCCAGCCAAATTAATGATGGTAGGCGAGGGCCCTGAAAAAGCGGATGCCGAACGTTTATGCAAAAAACTCGGTATTTTAAATAAAGTCGTCTTTTTTGGCAACAGTCATGAAATTGATAAAATTCTTTGTTTCAGTGATTTGTTTTTACTGCCTTCCGAAACCGAGAGTTTTGGTTTAGCAGCCTTAGAAGCCATGGCATCTGGAGTACCTGTGATTTCAAGTAATACAGGCGGCATCCCTGAAGTGAATGTCGAAGGTGTTTCAGGATTTTTAAGTGATGTTCATGATGTTGAAGACATGTCAAAAAACGCCATCTATATTCTGAGCGATGAACAAAGGCTCAATACCTTTAAATTGAATGCGACCAAAGAATCGGCAAAATTTGCAATCGAAAATGTAGTGCCTCAGTACGAAGCCATCTATGCGCGAACTTTAAAAAACTGTGAATTCTTAAAATAATAGTGTACTTTCAAGTAGTCTGTCAAAAACAAATTCAGATCATTTCTACGGAAGTTTAAAGCATAAAAAAACCATCATTACTTTAAATAATGATGGTTTTTTTGATCTTCCCTTTTGGAAGAATTATTTTAATTAGAAACGGTATCTGATACCTAAAGCAATATCAAAATCCAAATCGTCATTATAGTTATTTCCAAAAGCAAGTTCTGGTCTGAAATCTAAGGATAGCATCAATGGAATATCAAAAATGTATTCAATTCCGATATCACCTGCTATAAAAGCAAATGTTTGATTTGTTCTATATCGTTTATCATTATCTTTATATTTAGAACTATAACTTCCAATACCAGCACCAGGACCTGCATACCAGTTGAAACCACCATCAATATTCCAAACCCATTGGTAAATACCTGCAAGTTTAAAACCGTTGTAGTCACTACCACTGCGAAGCCCTAAATCCAGTTCTAAACGATTGGCTTGACTTAGTCCTAATTGGTAAGAAATTTCTGCTCCAAATCCATCATTGTCACCAATACGTAAACCAAGGGCATTGTTAGCGATGTTTTGTGCATTCATAAACATAGTACTTCCCACAAAAGCAATTGCAATTAAAAATATTCTTTTCATAATTTGAGTTTTAAAATTTTAACAAACATACAGCTTGTATTTCTAACGGTAAGCAAATAACTCGATAACTTTATGTTAAAATTAGCAAAATACCCCTAATTTTAGCTCCAAATTGAATGAGTTTAAAAAGTCCATATAAAAAAAATGATCCACGAATTAAGTAAAGAAGTACAACGTCTTAAAGGCCAGTTGACTGGGGAATTTTATACCGATGATTTGATGAAAGCACTCTATGCGACTGACGCATCGGTTTATAGAAAACTGCCCTTTGCTGTTGCTTATCCAAATACCATTGCAGATTTAAAATTGCTCATCGCTTTTGCGCAAACCAATAAAACATCGCTCATTCCGCGTACTGCGGGGACGTCATTAGCTGGCCAATGTGTGGGTGAAGGTATTGTTGTGGATGTTTCTAAATATTTCACAAACATCCTTCATATCGATGAAAACGCAAAAACCGTCACCGTTCAGCCAGGTGTGGTTCGTGATGAACTCAACAACTACCTAAAACCCTTCGGACTCTTTTTTGGCCCGAACACCTCTACTTCAAACCGCTGTATGATTGGTGGCATGGTAGGGAATAATTCGTCGGGCACGACGTCCATTCAATATGGAGTGACTCGAGATAAAGTTTTGGAAATGAAAACTTTGTTAAGTGATGGGAGTGAGGTCACTTTTAAAAACCTGACACCTGAAGCCTTTCTTCGTAAAACAAAAGAAGACTCTTTAGAAGGACACATCTATAAAACCCTATATGAAGAACTTAAACAGGAAGAGGTTCAAAAGCGAATCCATGATAATTTTCCCAAACCTGAAATCCATAGAAGAAATACGGGTTATGCCGTTGATGAACTCTTAAAGAGTGACGTGTTCAGTGAAACTTCTGAGCCGTTCAATATGTGCAAACTATTATCGGGAAGCGAAGGCACTTTGGCTTTTACGACTGAAATAACATTGCAGTTAGACGTTTTGCCGCCAAGTGAAAGTATGATGGTAGCCGCCCATTTTGAAAGTATAGAAAAATGTTTGCAAAGTGTCGCAATGACCATGGAGCACAATCTTTATACCTGTGAAATGATGGATAAAACCATTTTAGATTGTACCAAACAAAATAAAACCCAGGCTGAAAACAGAACCTTTATTATTGATGACCCCAAAGCCATTTTGATGTGTGAGGTCAGGGCAGAGACCTTTGAGGAAGTTCAGGAGCAAACCGAAAAACTTTTAAAAGCCATTCAGGATTCTGGTTTAAGTTATGCTTATCCTGTGCTTATTGGAGCAGAGATTGAAAAAGCGGTCGAACTGAGAAAGGCAGGATTAGGACTTTTAGGAAATATGATCGGGGATAAAAAATCGGCTGCCTGCATTGAAGACACGGCTGTGGCCTTGCCTGATTTGGCAAATTATATCTCCGAGTTTACGCAGTTGATGCAGGGCCATAATCAAGAAGCTATTTATTATGCGCATGCTGGTGCGGGAGAATTACACTTAAGACCTATTCTTAACCTTAAAAAAAGTGAAGACGTCGCGCTTTTTAGACAAATAACTACGGATGTGGCGCATTTGGTCAAAAAATATCGAGGCTCCCTGAGTGGCGAACATGGCGACGGCATTGTAAGAGGCGAATTTATTCCCTTGATGATTGGTGAAGAAAACTATCAATTGTTGAAGCGGGTAAAAAAAGCCTTTGATCCCCATGACATTTTCAACCCTGGCAAAATCGTGGAAGCTTATCCTATGGATGAAAATCTGCGCTATCAACCGGACAGAGCCGAACCTGAAATTGAAACCTTGTTAGATTTCTCAGCGTCCTTGGGTATTTTAAGGGAAACTGAAAAATGCAATGGCTCAGGAGATTGTCGGAAACTGCCGGAATTTGGCGGTACGATGTGTCCGAGTTACAGAGCTACACGAAATGAAAAAGACACCACACGTGCCAGAGCAAATGCCTTGCGTGAGTTTTTGACCAATTCAGAAAAAGCAAATAAGTTTGATCATCATGAATTGAAAGACGTTTTCGACCTGTGTTTGAGTTGTAAAGCTTGCGCAAGTGAATGTCCGAGTAGCGTGGATGTCGCGAGTTTAAAAGCGGAGTTTCAATACCAGTATCAAAAGGCCAACGGCGTCTCTTTAAGAACAAAATTGTTTGCTTATAATAACGATTTGAACGAACTCGGTAGCAAGTTTCCTCAGCTGACCAATTTCTTTTTTAAAAATAAATTCACATCGTCACTCCTGAAAAGTGGCTTCCAAATTGCCAAAAAAAGATCTTTGCCACTAATTTCAAATAAAAGTTTAGATAGACATATTAAAGACTTTAATAATGAATCAGTTAAAGAAAATCATATTAAAACCATTTACTTCTTTAATGATGAATTTACCAATCATTTAGACACCTCCATTGGGCAAGATGCCATTGCGCTTTTAAAAGCTTTAAACTATAGAATAAACTTTGTTTCGCATTCAGAATCCGGGCGGGCATTTTTATCCAAAGGACTTCTTGAGCAGGCCAAAAAAGTAGCCAATGAAAATGTCGAGATTTTTAAAGATCTTATTTCATCAGAAACACCATTGATTGGCATTGAGCCCTCTGCCATCTTAAGTTTTACAGATGAATATCCAAAACTAGCGGACAACAAGAGTGCTGCGCAAAACATCGCCAAACACACTTTTTTGATTGAAGAATTTATTCTACAGGAAATTGATTTAGGAAACATCAAGGCCTCACAATTCACCAAGGAATCGAAAACCATAAAGTTTCACGGGCACTGTCATCAAAAAGCCTTGCGCAACCAATTGTCCAGTTTCAAAGTACTGAATTTACCTGAGAATTTCAAAGTAACCATCATCCCGAGTGGCTGTTGTGGAATGGCAGGAAGTTTTGGATATGAAAAGGAGCATTATGAGGTCAGTATGCAAGTAGGCGAACAAACCTTGTTTCCTGCGGTTAGAAGGGCTCCTGAATCCACAGTGATTTCTGC
>NZ_JBDSLS010000215.1:0-2754 GCF_039916245.1 Gelidibacter sp. | reverse complement strand
TGCGCGTCCAATGGTTTTTGTGATAATATCTTTTTCCAAATCCCAACCGCGAGCGGGAGAATATTCCCTGCCATACCATATCATCTGTAAGTGCAAATCGTTCCAAGTTTCTTCAGGGAAAAGACGTTTGGCATCTCTTTCGGTCTGAACAACGTTTTTACCATTGGTCAAATTCCAACGGTACATTAATCTGTGAATATGGGTGTCAACCGGAAACGCAGGAATTCCGAAGGCTTGGGACATTACAACTGCCGCTGTTTTGTGTCCAACCGCTGGTAATTCCTCCAATTCCTCATAGGTTTGCGGCACTTGGCCGTTATGTTTATCTATCAAAATATGTGATAATCCATGGATGCCTTTACTTTTCATGGGAGATAAGCCGACAGGTCTAATGATATCTCTGATTTCTTCAACCGAGAGTTTAATCATGTCGTAAGGATTATCAGCTTTTGCAAAAAGAAGTGGCGTAATTTGATTGACGCGTACATCTGTGCATTGTGCGGACATCAAAACAGCAATCAAAAGTGTATAAGGGTCTTTATGGTCGAGAGGTATGGGAATTGTTGGATACAGTTGCTTTAACGTATTTATAACAAAATCTACCTTTTCTTGTTTGGTCATTAGTTGTATTTTTACAAATATCAAATTTAAAACAGTTATGACCAAATTAAAAGCAGGAGACAAAGCTCCAAATTTTTCAGCCAAGGATGAACAAGGAAATATCATTTCTTTGTCAGATTATAAAGGAAAAAAATTAGTAATTTTCTTCTATCCAAAAGCTAGCACCCCAACGTGTACCACTGAGGCTTGTAATCTTAGGGATAACTATGCGGATTTAAAAGCTAAAGGGTATGAAATATTAGGCGTCAGCGCTGATAGTGCCAAGCGACAAGCGAACTTTAAAGAAAAACACAAATTCCCGTATCCATTACTGGCAGATGAAGACAAGGAAGTTCTTAAGGCTTTTGATGTTTGGGGCGAAAAGAAATTTATGGGACGGACCTTTGATGGGATTCATCGGGTAACTTTTGTGATTGATGAAAATGGTGTTATCGAAAAAGTCATCGATAAGGTAAAAGCCAAAATACATGCTGAGCAAATTTTGGAATAAATAGGTGAGTCCAAAAAATATATAAAAAAGACCTTAGCGATTTAAACTAAGGTCTTTTTCTATTGTTTATTTTTATTGATTTCGAATAACTTCTTTTGCCTCATAGCCAAATAGGTGTTTTTCTTTGATAATTTTTGAAACTCCAGGAGGTAACATTTCTTCCCAGCCCTCATCGCCATCAGAAATTGATTTGAGGACAGATCTTGAGAAAATATTAAGGATTGCCGGATCATAATCTGTAATGTCCACCACTTTGCCATTGTATTTGAAGAATTTATACAATTCCTTCATGCGTGGATGTACTTTTAAGTTTTCGCTGTCCATTAGAGTGCCGTCTTCATTCAGCATTGGATAGAGATAAACACGTAAATCCTTAAAGAATAATTTTCCAAAAGCTTCTAATATACCACCACTTAAATGACGGTAATATTTCTCGTCAAAAATATCCACGAGATTATTCACACCCATGGATAATCCCATTCTGTTTTTAGAATATTGGGAGAAATATTCGACCAATTTGTAATATTCCTGAAAGTTGGAAATTAAAACCGTATGACCCAAAGAACATAGCAGTCGTGCTCGGTCCATGAAATCCTGTTCATCAATTTCGCCTTCAGCTCTTAAATTGGAAAGGGTAATCTCAAAAACAACTTGGGTGTTGTTGATGTCCACCTTGTTTTCTTTAATAAACATGTCATAAGATTTCTGAAACATGTCAATATTTACTTTGGTTACGGGTCTGAAACTACCACGTAAGGCCAAGATGTTTTTCTTATAAAGAATTTTTGCAGGAAGCACGTTATTCCCATCGGGAGCAAACATTACCGCATCAGTCATGTTGTTTTTAACCAATTGCAAGCTCATCAAACGATTATCAACATTTTCAAATACAGGACCTGAAAAGTTAATCGTGTCAATCTCAATTTGATCCTGATCTAAATGGTCATATAAGTAACGTAATAGTTTTTTAGGCTCATTGTACTTGTAATAAGCGCCATAAATGAGGTTGGTTCCTAAAATCCCAAGGGTTTCTTGTTGTAAACGTGCATCATTTTCTCTAAAACGCAAATGCAGTATAATTTCGTTATAAGGTTTGTCTTGGTCAATTTGATAGCGGATACCTACCCAGCCATGGCCTTTGTATTGTTTGGCAAAATCAATGGTGGTCACGGTATTAGCGTAAGAAAAGAACATTTTATTGGGATGTTTATCTCTTGAAAGACGTTCTTCAATTAAGTTTATTTCATGAGACAACATTTTTCTCAAACGCGCTTCAGTCACATACCGTCCATCTTCTTCTGCGCCATAAATGGCATCGCTAAAATCTTTATCATATGCAGACATTGCCTTAGCGATAGTGTTAGAACCACCGCCAGCTCTAAAGAACTGTCTTACAGTCTCTTGACCCGCACCAATTTCAGCAAAGGTTCCGTAAATATTCTCATTAAGATTAATACGAAGTGCTTTTGTCTTTAACGACGGAATATCTTCAAATTCCCTGTCGCCTTTTAAGGTAATCTCCATGTTGTAGATTGAGTTTTTGTCAACGACAAAGGTACCTAATTGCTATCTCAAACAAAAAATTAAACCTACTTTTGTTCTAAACAAAGCACCTTTGAAAATTACATTTTTAGGAACAGGTA
>NZ_JBDSLS010000214.1:0-3647 GCF_039916245.1 Gelidibacter sp. | reverse complement strand
ACTACTAAATAAATGAGGTTTGTAAAAATAAACACTAACTCAGTCTTTTAGAAACTAATTACAGCCTCAGCCATTAGTCCATTAAATTTACCTCCATCAAAGATGCTTGTAGTAGCGTAGCCATCGTATTTTTGACTTACATATTCAGCCTTAAGGAGAATGTTTCTTGTCATAAACCATCCAGCAGATAATTGAACCCTTGAAATATCGATATCACTTCCACTAATATCTTCAGCATCAACTTTATTGTAACGCCCACCTACGTAAAAGTTTTCAGTGTTGCCAAATCTGTAGATTAACTCTCCAGCATATTGTTTTGCTGTTCTTTTTTCAAGTTCAGCCTTTCCTTTACCTGTAGAAGACTCCAATGTTCCAAAGAACTCTAATCCTTTATATTTGACGAATGGGTTGAACATGATAGCAGTAATCTGATTACCTAATTTTGGGTCATAACGTCCTGATCTAAAGTTGCCTGCTGTTGTTGCAGTACTGTTTTCAAGAACTAAGTAATATCTAGAACCTGCTCTATCAGCACTGTAAAGGTATGAAGTTGCAACTCTACCAGTGTTGTAGATAGAACCTGTCAATCTTACACGTAAATCGTCATTAAGTTGTTTGTCATAACCTAGTTTTGCTAAAAATGAAGCACCTCCTGTATCAGGTTTGTCAACTGATTGGTTTAATTTACCGTTTGTGAAACCTACCATTCCTAAGAATCCATCTCTTTGGTAGTACACTTCAGCACCTACTTCTGTAGTAAAAGCGTCCATGATTAAGTTGCCTACAAATGGATTGTAAATTGCTTGAGCGTTGTCACTTCTTCTGAAATGTGCATCACCATAGTTGTTTTCCATATGACCAATTTTGATGGTAGCATATTTCATGACATCTTCCATAAAACCTTCTTTGATAAAATCAAGTTTATCTATTTGAAAGTAACCTCCTTTTACATAAGGTTCTGGGTGGTGACGTGATGAAAGATAAGTGCGTAAATGCATTCTAACACCATCATATAAGAAGACATCTAAGTCAAGATTGGCAGTAGCCAAGTTAAAGTTAGAACCAATTTTCATAAGCTCAACAGCTCCTGAGTTTTCATGGTCTAGAGCTTGAAATTGAATGGTGGATGAACCTCCAATTCTTACTTTTACATTTTCAAAGGTAGAGACTGAATCTTTTGGAGCTTCAAAAACGTTGATTCCGCCCTTGTCTGGTTCTCTGTAGTTGTCAAGACTTCTGTTGTTTTTTTGAGCGGTCATACTAACTCCCATCAGAAGTAGTAGTGCTATTGCAGTGTTTTTAAATAATGATTTCATTGTTTAAGTTTTATTAAATTACTGATTGTTGTTAATTATTTATTTAGGACTGTATTAAATTTTATAGTTATTTCATCTCCTGTGGTAACGGTGCCTAAAAGTGCTTTTGGCGGATCGATGCCGAATTCGGTCATTTTAAATGGTTTTTCACCCTTTAAGGTCACTTTGTTGGATTCTACTTGAAGATCAAGGTTGATGTTCTGTTTTTTGATAACTCCAGCGATAGTTAAGTTTCCAACGATTTCAACTTTATAGTTGTTGTTGCCTGTAGCTTTTACACTTTTCACTTCGGTTAATTGGAAGGTTATGGATTTGTGTTGACCAGTTTTTAAGGCTTTATAAGTGTTTTTGTCCATAGCTCCTTTACCACTTTTTAGGCTTTCTGAAGTCACGTCAAAAGTTAATTTTTGAATTTTCAAGTCGCCTGCAAGATCCAAGACGATTTGTCCTTTTTGTTGTTCGGCAACAATATCCCAATCGTGCAAACTGGAGGTTCCAGAAACGCTAAGTTTTGACGCTTGGTTATTCAGATTGAAAGTTTGTGAATAGACAAATGAAGTCGAGAAGGTGAGCAAAAATAATAAACTCAATAAAGGTTTGAAGATATTTTTAGTAGTTCTCATAATGTTATGTTTTAGTATTATTATACTGCAAAGTTGGGGAACAAATAAAGTTTAGATAATGACAAATATCATGTTTGTTAATTTTGGCTAAATATTTATATAATTTGATAAATGGATGGGATAAAAAATGTGAATTCAATATAAAGTATGTGCAATTAATCCTCGTTTCTGAGGATGTCGTATCCTGAGGGTAATAGGTTGAATAATAGACAAAAAGAAAGGTGGTTTATAAAGTTGCGGAGATTAATAATGGCAGATTAGTTTTCAGAATTTGAAAGATAAAATGAGAGTTGTGACTGAAATAGGGGCCGTAATATGCAGCTAATTTTTTTAAAATATATATTTTTATATCAGAAATGCCTTTCACATTATGGCACTTTGTGAAATTTTTGTCAATGTTTAGTGGACATAAACCAAGCTGTTTAATCCACTTCTTTAAATAGAGGAGAAATTATAAGAATTGTTTTGATATGAATAGTAGGTAAAGGAGAAGCGTTCCTGAATTCCATTTCAGGTGTAGTAGATTATCCTCGAACATGTCAATAAGAGCTATCGTTAGAAAAAATGTACCGCTTTCTATATAGAAATAATCTCAAAGCTAGCATAATCCATAAAATGAATATTTGTGAAGACGATCTTTCATTTATCAATTTAATGAATTCAGTTTTTCAAGAATCTATCCTTAGAAATCATAAGGAATCAGCGTCACTCCCTAAACGGACGGGCTGGTCAGCGTTCTATTTAAGGTTAACCCTCAAAAATCCGTAATCTATTTTTAGCAGCGATCAACTCATTCTGTAAATCCTGAATTTTATCCAAGAGATTCAAAACCGTGTCAATACCTTCGAAGTTAATATGCAAATCTTGATGTAATCTCACGATCGAATCAAGGTTTTTAAGGTGTTTTTGATCAATGCAGGGCGATTTTTCAATGGTGGTTATTTCAATGAGGCCATAATCGTTCAGACCTTGAAAAAATGAAGTTTCTACTTTGTAATACGTGCACAAGGTTTTTATCGGAATATAAGTTTCAGTGCTCATGATTTTAAATTTTTAAGTTCATTGAACAGTTCTTTTTCTTTGGATGAAAGATTTGTTGGCATCACAATGTCATAGGTAATATAAAGATCACCAAAATGTCCTTCCTTTCTGTACACAGGAAAACCTTTGCCTTTTAGTTTGACTTTGGTGCCGTTTTGCGTTTCGGGTTTTACTTTTAATTTGACCTTGCCATCAAAGGTGTCCACAGTCACATCGCCTCCTAAGATGGCGGTATAGAGATCCAGGTTTTCATTGGCGTATAAATTGGAACCATCTCTTTTAAATTTTGTGCTATTGCTAATGTTGAATTGAATTAACAAATCGCCATGTGGCCCTCCGTGTGTGCCTTCAGCACCCTTGCCTGGTATTTTGATCACTTGGCCATTTTCGACACCTGCGGGTATGGTCAGTCTAATGTTTTTACCATTGACGGTCAGGACTCTTTTTTGAGTTTCGTAAACATCTTTGAGATCTAATTGTAATTCGGCATTAAAGTCTTGTCCTCTAAACCCTGAAGTTCGACTACGACCGCGAGAGGCACCTCGACTTCCAAACATTGATTCAAAGAAATCTGAAAAATCGCCTTCTCCGAAACCGCCACCGCCACCACCAAAGTTGCCATAACCTTGCTGTTGTTGCGAGTGTTGCTGACGCTGTGCGTGTTCAT
>NZ_JBDSLS010000213.1:0-4409 GCF_039916245.1 Gelidibacter sp. | reverse complement strand
GTCCGTCCACACCATTGCCAGCACCAATACCAATCACAGGAATGGAAACGCTTTCAGCCACATCTTGTGCTAATTTTGCAGGAATCTTTTCCAACACAATAGCAAAACAACCGATTCTTTCGAGCATTAAAGCATCCTCTTTGAGTTTGTCAGCTTCTTCATCTTCCTTAGCTCTTACCGTATAAGTTCCAAATTTATAAATAGATTGTGGTGTCAATCCTAAATGGCCCATCACAGGAATACCGGCATTAAGAATACGCTTAATGGATTCCTTGATTTCTTTGCCACCTTCTAGTTTTACCGCATGTCCACCGCTTTCTTTC
This sequence comes from Gelidibacter sp., assembly GCF_039916245.1. GTDB lineage: Bacteria > Bacteroidota > Bacteroidia > Flavobacteriales > Flavobacteriaceae > Gelidibacter. The sequence continues at coordinate 4,086 of NZ_JBDSLS010000213.1, read as the reverse complement.
ATGATTCTGATCGCAGAGCGTAAGGCTTCTTTGGGATCACTTTGATAGCTTCCAAAAGGCAAATCCACAACTACCAACGAGCGTTCAATAGCGCGCACAACACCAGCAGCATGATATATCATCTGATCCAACGTAATTGGTAAGGTCGTTTCATGTCCTGCCATTACATTACTTGCAGAATCGCCAACCAAAATGACATCCACACCAGCACCATCTACAATTTTAGCCATGGTATAATCATATGCCGTAAGCATCGATATTTTTTCGCCATTGGCTTTCATGTCCACCAATGTTTTTACGGTGATTCGTTTATAGTCTTTTTTTGCTACTGACATAGTTTTTTATTTTAATCCTGTAAAAATAAGGAGATTATTTAAATGATATAATATTTAGAAGGGAAATCCCTTTTAGAGTCCGTTATAAACTGCCAATTCCAGATGTTTCATTTCAAATTTCGAGGTGAAATTAATTAGCCTAATCTTTTTTAAAATTGAAAATAAATGAACGGCTGAAAATCGGTCGAAAATGCTTGAAAACATATCACACCAACGATTGACGCGATGATAACTTTGGCAAACCCTGGGCTTTTGGCATAGATTTCTTCTATTTTATCTTTAGTCGTTTGTGGCAGCCAATGCGTAATATAGCCTAAAAGCATGACCCAAAACACCAATTGGTAGTGGACTAAAATATCCCAAGCATAATGCCAATCCATATGATAAGCGACCTGCCTGTACCAACGCGCGATATGATCCATACTTTCGCCTCTAAAATAAATGCGGGTAAAAGTGATAAACGTCAGGGTCACTAAAATTTTCCACCAGCGCGCATACCATTGATTATTGAGTTCATACGGACTTATTTTGCGCCAGAATTTATAAACCACAATTCCCAAACCATTCAGTCCGCCCCAAATTGCAAATTTCCACGAAGCACCATGCCATAAACCTCCAATTAACATGGTTAACATGAGGTTGATATTCGTATTGACTTGATTTTTTACTTTGTCATTAAAAATGGATAGGATATAAATCAGGAGCACGCCACCCAATACGATAGAAACGACCAACATCCCTTGAGACGCATACATGAAACCTACTAATATAATGCTCAAAATGATATAGGAAGCAACAGTGCCCTTGCGATTTCCACCTAAAGGAATGTACAAATAATCCCGAAGCCAGGTAGAAAGGGAGATGTGCCAACGTTTCCAGAAATCGCCGGCATTCGTGGCTTTGTAAGGCGAATTAAAGTTGATGGGCAATTTAAAACCCATCAATAAAGCTAAGCCAATGGCAATATCGGTGTAGCCTGAAAAATCGCCATAAATTTGAAGCGAGTAGCCAATCATGGCCATGACATTCGCAAAGCCGGAAAACATTTCGGGCGCATCAAATACACGATCTAAAAAGTGCATCGCAATAAAATCGGCAAAAATCATTTTTTTGATCAGTCCTTTCAAAATCATAAAAGTTCCGGCATTGAAATCAGCCTTGGTAATGACCGTTGGTTTTGAGATTTGCGGGACAAACGTTTCCGCCCTGACAATTGGCCCTGCCACCAACTGTGGAAAGAAACTCACATAAAATCCGAAATCGAGAATTGACTTTAAGGGCACTAATTTTCTTCTGAAAATATCAACGCTATAACTGATCGTTTGAAACGTATAAAATGAAATACCCACAGGAAGAATGATTTTATCTACCGTAAAATAATTTTGATCATTAAAACTATTGCCCCATTGCGCTAACCAATTGACGATTTCAAAGTTGGTGTGAAACAGCATATTGAAGGAGTCTGTGAAAAAATAAGCGTATTTGAAATAACAAAGCACCGTTAAATTGATCACGACACTTAAGGTAACCAGAACGTAACGTTTGGTTTCCTTTTCACTTTTATGAATGCTTCGACCTATGAAAAAATCGACGAGCGTACTGAAAATAAGAATCCCGATAAAAAGTCCGCTAGTTTTATAATAAAAGAACAGTGAAATCAGGAACAGATAAGAATTCCGAAGGGTGATCTTCTTGTACACAAGAGCAAACAGAAAATAAGCCACAGCAAAAAATATCCAGAAATTTACTTGGGTAAAAATCAGGGGAAAATCTTCCGAAAACGTAAAAATATCGTACAGCCTATTCATTCAATGCTCTATAGTGCTTCAGCAATTCTTCCTTATTTCTATGAGTGGATTTTGCCCAAGCATCAATAAATGCATCCATGAACAAATCAGCAATCATGAGATATCCCAATTGCGTAAAGTGGATGCGATCACGCGGCATCAATTTGTTTTGATGCCATTTGTTTGAGGATCCAAGTCCTCCCATAATTTCATAAAGATCCCAAACTGCCATTTTATATTTTTCGCTCAATTCCATAATCACTTTTTGTTGGGTGGCGGTATTTGGATTCGGAATTTTTCGTTGGTAATAATCATCATTAGGCACATTTAACAAAATGGCACAATCAGGATTAACCCGTTGAATCATGCGAATAAACGCTTCGTAATACGCTCGGAATTTTTCAGCGTCAAATTGGCTTTTAGGCATATACCCGTCGTTCGTGCCAATGGAAATAATGAACAGATCTGGTTTGTAAAGCTCCAATTGTTTTTCAAAATATGCGGAACGGTTATAAAAGGCAAAACTTCCACCGTTAACGCCAATGCTGGTGTATTCAATGCCGTCATTATCATTCATGAATTCCATGCCCATAAGGGCAAACTCTCGATTTACCGTAGCCGTATCTTTCAATATCAACGAAAGACCCACCTCTTCCACTAATTTATTTAGACGAAATTCGCGATACATTTTATCCAAATTTAAGGTGTCAGAAATCACAAGTTCAGGATTTATAATGGACAGATCGTAATCGGATTTCCAGGTATTATAAAAAACTCTCAGCTTGTTGAATTCATAAGGTTGCTTCGTGTAATTTTTATAATTTGATTTGATTTGAATCGTGTCTGATAGCGCTCTAAAAGCCGCTGTCACACCTGCCATTCCCCAAGCAATACTGTCTTTTTTGACTGACGAGCGATAGCCTTGCCATTTTGATTTAGTGCCTTCGATGCGATAATTGGAAGGATTGTTAGTATGCGCCAATTGATATGGAAATACGAATCCGCGTTGTCCTTGAGACACGGTATTGGTATTTTGAAGATAAGTTCTGATTTTATTGGAATAAATATCGGCCTGAATATGGGAGCCGCCAATATGTACAATATGTAGTTTTTGTTTTTTGCCACTATAAACAGAATCTAATTTAGCAAAAAACTGATGGAATGTTGGCGAATTTTCTGCCATTTTAAAGGTATTCGCTTCAAAATTAATCAGATGTCCCAATTTTGGATGGAGGCTGTCCAGAAGATACTTCTGACCAAAAAAAGTGGAGGTCACTAGTAAAAAAAGTAGGGTTAGGCTGTTTTTCATTTCTTAGTGTTTAAATCCAAATACAACGCCAGAAAAAATAATTCGGAGATGATTTTGGTGCCCGAGGGCGAAAAATGGGTATAGTCATTGGCGGCCAATCCTTGGTCCACCCAATGCTGCATTGAGTTTTTTCCGCCCATCGCATCGTACATGCTCCAAAAAGCAATGTCATTATCCTTACAGGTTTGTTTCAATATTTTATTCAGATAAGGTAACAATGGATAGGTTTTCATCTGGCCATTTTCATTCGTCGTCATGTCTGAAGGGCCGATAAAAATGACATTGGCATTACTGCTTTTGCGTTTGACCCAATTGATGTGGTTTTTTAAATAACTGGCATATTCTTTTACCGCTAAGGAATCCTTAAGATAGGGAACCGAGTTACCGCCATATTGAAAAATCAATAATTCGGGTTGTAATTGCTGATACATTTTCTCAAAATTGCCACTATTGGTGCCAGCGAAAATGGTGCCTGAAGAACCTCTCATGGCGACGTTATCTAAGGAAACGCCACTATTCCCATCTAAGGTAAGTCCATAAAAATCGGGGCTTATTTTGCTTTCAATTTCAATTTTAAGATTGGAAGGCGTTGTTGCTAAATCGATAGGAAATTTGTGATAAGAACCATCCGCAATCAAGTGTTCTGATTTGATTA
>NZ_JBDSLS010000212.1:0-12322 GCF_039916245.1 Gelidibacter sp. | reverse complement strand
ACATATTATGGCTGAATTTATTAAAATCTATGAGGAGAACCCGAATGCTAAGGAGATAAAGAAAGTAATTGATGTGCTGAAGGCTGGTGGATTGATAATTTATCCTACCGATACTGTTTACGGATTGGGATGTGATATCAATAATATCAAGGCCTTGGAGCGTGTGGCGCAAATTAAAGGTATAAAATTGGACAAAGCCAATTTTTCTTTTATCTGTAGTGATTTGAGTAACTTGAGTGATTATGTGAAGCAAATAGATTCAACCACGTTTAAAATATTAAAACGCGCCTTGCCAGGGCCTTACACTTTTATTCTTCCAGGTGCCAAAACGCTTCCGCATCCTTTCAAAAAGAAGAAAACCGTTGGTATTAGGGTTCCTAATAACAATATTGCTTTAGAAATAGTAAGACAATTGGGACGGCCAATTATTTCAACATCCATTAGAGATGAAGATGAAATTATTGAATATACCACAGATCCAGAGTTGATTTTGGAGAAATGGGACAACCTGGTGGATTTGGTAATTGATGGTGGTTATGGCGATAATTTGGCTTCTACCATTATTGATTTGTCTGAAGAAGAGCCTGTAATAGTGAGAGAAGGTAAGGGGAGCTTGGAGATTTTTTAGCAAGCTATTTTCTGGTGTCAATGAAAGATTCATCATTGATCTTAAAGGATAGAAAAAAAAATATAGAGTCAAGACTTTTGACGTAAGGGGTTAAAATACATTTTTTAAAACTTGAATTTTATCAAGGACTGTATGTTTTAAAAGCGTCCCAGACCATTAATAAAAGGGATAGCATAAACGTTTTTATATATCAAATCCAAAAACAAAGATTAGCTTCGGTGAACCTACGGTTTCCTGCCTTCGCAGAAATAAAAAAAGCTCAACCGTTAAGTTGAGCTTTTTTAATTATATTAAAACTTATTGCTTATTTTCTTGCGTCTTCAGCAATCATGTTTTTCATTTCTTTTTCAACCATTTCGTAGAATTGGTCAATTTTAGGAAGTACTAAAATACGAGTACGTCTGTTGATTGATCTGTTTTCAGCAGTATCATTAGATACTAATGGCACATACTCGCTACGTCCTGAAGCAATTAATTGTTTTGGATTAACACCTAATTGTTCCAATACTCTAACAATAGAAGTTGCACGTTTAACACTTAAATCCCAGTTGTCTTCAATTACGCCACCTTTTTTGTAAGGTACGCTATCTGTATGACCTTCAACCATACATTCGAAATCAGGTTTTCCGTTTACAACTGTTGCAACTTTAGCTAAAATTGTTTTAGCTTTTGCAGTTACGTTGTAGCTTCCGCTTTGAAACAATAATTTGTCAGCAATAGAAATATAGACAACACCTTTTTCAACATTGATTTGGATGTCTGGATCGCTCAAACCAACATCTTTCTTCAAGCTTGTTACAATAGCTAAAGTAACACTGTCTTTTTTAGTTAACGCGTCTTGTAAACGTGTAATTTTAAGATCTTTTTCTTTAAGGCTTTCTAGAGATCTTTCAAGATTCTCAGCACCTTTCTGAGTTAAAGTTGTTAAGTTGCCTTTGGTGTCAATTAAATCCTGATTGGTTCTACGCATATCAGCCAATTGCTCCTGTAAACCTTCAACACGTGCTAAAGCAGTAGCTCTCTCAGAGATGCAGCTGTTTAATTTTACTGTTGCGGTGTTTAATAAATCTTGTGTTTCTTTTTGTTTAGCTTCAAGTGCTGTGTATTGTTTTTTAGATACACATGAACTTAAAATAAGCAATGAAAACACGCTTAAAAAAATGATTTTTTTCATAATGGTAGTGATTAAATAATTAGAAATTTACGTGCCAAAAATATATAAAAAACCTCACTTAATAGACGGATTAACAAAAATTTTAACAGATTTGATTATTCGCTAAATTTCTTCCGATTTTTTACAAAATAAAGCCATACAATGGATCTCGTTTTATAATATTTTGAAAGCGAATCGACGTGCATATGTTGTTTTAATAACTGACGTTTTCTCAGCAAATACGGGAGGCTAGCATAGAAACTATAATGCGCTTTTAGGATGGCCATAATATGTTTGAGTTTAAACTCTGACAGAAATTTTAAAGCAGCAAGACCGTCCAGAAAAAGTCGCGTAAATATTAAAATGAACAAGTTTTTAGGAGCATTTTTTGTTAAAGTGAACAAACTGTTTCTGAAATTGAGATAAGTCTTCCTTGGATTTGTTGTTTTTAAAGTGGCGCCGCCAACATGATATACGGTCGAAGCACCCACATATTTTGCAATAACTCCTGAGTTATGGGCGCGCCAGCACAAATCAATTTCTTCCATATGGGCAAAAAATGATGCATCAAAACCGCCTAAGGTTTTAAACACCGATTTTCTGATAAAGAAGCAAGCGCCAGAAGCCCAAAAGATCTCAGTGGTGTCATTATATTGACCAGTATCTTTTTCAATCGTATCAAAAATGCGCCCTCTGCAGTATGGATATCCGAATTTGTCGATAAATCCACCTGCCGCGCCAGCATATTCAAAATAGGCTTTGTTTTTATAATCTAGAATTTTTGGTTGGACGATAGCCGTTTCAGCTTCGGTCTGGAAAATGGTGTAAATGGGTTTTAGCCAATCTGCCGTGACTTCAATATCACTGTTTAAAAGACAATAGATGTCTTCGACAACGTGTTTTAAGGCATCATTATAGCCTTTGGCATAGCCACCGTTTTTCTTGTTTTGAATGATTTTTACCGTTGGATAAGTGGCTTTCACAAATGCAACCGAATCGTCCGTAGAAGCATTATCAGCCACATAAATAACCGCATCCCCAGAATGCAGAATTACTGAAGGCAAGAATTTCTCCAACAAATCTTTACCATTCCAGTTTAATATAACAATTGCTATTTTTTGTTTAGCCACGAATTCACGAATTTTATTTTTTATTAATGAATGGTATAAAAAAAAGGTTGATTATTAATCTACTAAATTTTTGTCGATCCATACTGATTTTTTATTTTTCTAACCTCTAACATACTCCGGAATATCCTTCAAAAATACATACGTCTCCGCCTCAAAATCCATCTGACAGTAATAGTGTTCCAAGCCATTGGTTACCATTAAATAAGTAGCTTTTAATGCTAAGTTATACCGTGCAATTTGATCAAATGTACTTTGGTCAATTGGGATTTGTGGGGCTTTGCATTCGACAATCAAATGGACATCGCCTTGCGTATTAAAAACTACAATATCATAACGTTTTTTCAAGTTGTTGATGGTCAATTCCTTTTCAACATTAATTAAGGAATGCGGGTATTTCTTTTCAGTCATTAAGTACTGAACGCAGTGTTGACGCACCCATTCTTCGGGTTGTAAAATGATAAACTTTTTACGAACGGCGTCGAAAATAGATACTTTATTTTCGCTATTTTTGAATCGAAACGAAAACTTTGGGAAATTGAGTGGTTGCAAGGCTTTTAATTTAGACAATCCCAAAGTTAATCTTCAATAGCCAAATACCAAATTCCTTGAGGGAAAATCGGGGTTTGGTCATTGCGAATTTGAAAATTTATAAATTTTGGACGAAGTTAAACAGATAGTTGCTGATATCAAGAGCAGAAAGTTGAAACCGATTTATTTTTTAATGGGCGAGGAGGCGTATTATATAGATCGGATCTCAGATTTTATTGAGGATAATGTGCTTACTGAAGATGAACGCGGATTTAATCAGATGGTGCTTTACGGACGTGATGTGTCCATAGATGATATTGTATCGAATGCGAAGCGTTTTCCTATGATGGCCGAATATCAAGTCATTATTGTCAAGGAAGCTCAGGATTTATCACGAACCATCGAAAATCTTGTCAATTACGCCAAGCAACCACAACCTTCTACCATTTTGGTAATGAATTATAAGTACAAAACGATTGATAAGCGAAAGTCACTCTACAAAACCCTGAATAAAATGGGCGTTGTTTACGAAAGCAAAAAGCTTTATGAAAACCAAGTGGCGGATTGGATCAAACGGGTGTTGGCGCCAAAAGAATATGGTATTGCTCCCAAAGCAGCTCAAATGCTGGTCGAATTTTTGGGAACGGATTTGAGTAAGATCAATAATGAACTGAATAAACTTCAGATTATTTTACCCAAAGGAACGCAAATCAGTCCGGAGCATATAGAAGAGAATATTGGGATTAGTAAAGACTTCAATAATTTTGAATTGCGAAAGGCTATTGGCGATCGCGATATAAAAAAGGCACATCAAATCGTCCACTATTTTGCAGAAAACCCGAAGGACAATCCGATGGTGGTTACCGTGTCTTTATTGTTTAATTTCTTTTCACAATTGCTCCATTTTCATGGTATGACCGATAAATCACCTCGAAATGTGGCTTCAGCATTAAAAATAAATCCTTATTTTGTAAATGAATATGTGACGGCAGCTCGTAATTTTCCGATGCGGAAAGTGAGTGAAGTTGTGGGTGTTTTACGTGAATTTGATGTTAAAAGCAAAGGTGTGGGTTCCAATGCGGTTTCGCAAGGCGATTTACTTAAGGAACTGTTGGTGCGGATTATGAGATAGATTGAGGTTTCCCGCCTTCGCTAAAGCTACTGACGGGTGAGCTTATTTCTAGTTTCTTGTTTCTGGTTTCAGGTTGAGCTTGTCAATTGTTGAATGTATCTTCATTTTATTTTAAGTTTCTGTTGCTATTTTTTAGAACTTCGATTTCAATTTCAATTTCAACTTCAATTTAATTTAATTTTCACGTTTTACAACCTCTTAAACTCTAACATCATTTTTTCTAACCTTTTAAAATTGGCATCATAGGTCTCTCGAGTAGACGTTAAATCAATCCATAAATAGGATTTGGAAGTTTCAACAATGATATAGCAACAGTTGTAAAAAGTGTCATAAGCTTTCAATTGTACTTTAAAAGCCTTTCCAATAGTTGCAAATTCATCCATGTTTTTTTTGAACAATACGATATGATCTTCCGACCATTTGGGAGTATCGCCTGACTTGTATCCAGTAATGACCCAGTTTTCAAAATTTGCTAAGGATTTAAATTTATCCTTATCAAAAGCCTTAAATAAAAGGGCAGCTTTCGATTTGTCTATTTCAGGCAAAGTGCCTCCAAAAAAGTTAGTACTTGGTGTTTCTTTGATTTCCCACCATTTAGGAATAATTACTTGGTAGGCGAATGTAGTGTCTGTGTAATTCAGTTTGTCCTGACCTGATTTTTGTTTTTTTATAATTTCTGAAACAGAATTAGAAGCTGTTGACTTTGTTTGAGAAAAACCTATAAAAGACACTTGCAAAAGAAGAATCAAGGTCACCGAAATTTTTATGTTCATGCGCGAAAATTAGGGTTTTGTGATATGTTTTTTTATTTCAGCTGCCTCGGTGTCGAGAGGTATTGGTATTCTCTAATCTAGAGAATTAGAGTTTGAATACTTTCGAAGTGAAGATTTTATCTTATAATTTCTCCAGCTCCAAATGATAATCGTATTGTAAGTCTTCATGTAAAGTGCCTACTATCTTTTTTATAAGCAAAATCTGACGCTCATAGATATTGATGAGCGTCACATTATCAAAAATGGAAGGTTTGAACTCTTTTAAAACAAAACAAAAATGGAGTAGAAGTTCCACTTCGGTTTCTTTTTTTAACGAATATCGGGCGTATTTCTTAATATTTCTAAGAATCTTACGAACGCTTTTCTTAATATAGAAATAACTATTGGTATTGATCTCCTCAAACTGTTGATCTATTTCAGCTTTCACGGTTTCGATATACCCAGATTCATCGTGCGCTTCAAACAACAAATAAGTAAGCAGTTCCTTGTTTTCTTTTTTAAACTTAGAAAGACGCAAACAAAGCTCCAGCAATTCTTCGGCGGAGCGATGCTTTAATTCTTTCTTAATGGTAACAACAGAAACCGCTTTCATCTCAAACTATTTTTTACCGTCCACGGAATACTTTCCAGCACCCGCCAAAGCGATAGCGATAAAGGCAATCATATACATAATCGCTTTTTCCTTAACGGCAAAATCGTCATGAGCATGCACTACAAAAGTCGCAGCTGCCATGGTCAAAATAGTAGGAATGGCCGCAATCCGTGTTTTAAAGCCGATGAGCACTAATAATGGACCAATGGCTTCACCTAAAACTGCTATGATAAGTGTGGCGGTTCCACCAATGCCAATAGGATCAGGGAATCCAGAAGGATTGCTAAAAAGCATGCTGACTTTTGGAATACCGTGCGTCAACATGGCTCCTGAAAAGCCAATTCTTAAAATAGCAAGTGCAAAATCGTTAAAATTATTTTTCATTTAAAATGGTGGTTTTAAGAATGAATGGATGTATTCAGAATAAAAATGTGATGTCTGAATCAGAAAATGAACTGGATTTATAAATTATCTTAATTTCGGATATTTGTCAGGACTGACTTCATGCATCATCGCATAAACATTTTCAAAAATATCTTCAACTGAAGGTTTTGAAAAATAGTCGCCATCCGTACCATAGGCAGGACGGTGTGGACGCGCCGTTAAGGTTTTTGGCTGACTGTCTAAATATTGATAGGCGTTTTGTGTGCTTAAAATTTCATTCAGGATAAATGCAGAAGCCCCACCCGGAACATCTTCATCAATGATCATTAATCGGTTGGTTTTGGCAACACTTTGGACAATATCATGATTTAAATCGAAAGGCAACAAGGACTGAACATCAATCACTTCGGCGTCGATTCCCACTTCTTGTAATTCTTTGGCCGCTTGTTCAACCAAACGCAAAGTGGAACCATAGGATACTAAGGTGATGTCATTACCCTTTTTAACTGTTTCCACCACGCCGATCGGTGTTTTAAACTCTCCCAAATTAGTTGGTAACTTTTCTTTAAGGCGGTAACCGTTTAGGCATTCCACCACTAAAGCAGGTTCATCACACTCCAAAAGTGTGTTGTAAAAACCAGCAGCTTTAGTCATATTTCGGGGCACCAAGACATGGATGCCTCTGATCAAATTCAAAATACCTCCCAATTGAGATCCCGAATGCCAAATACCTTCCAATCTGTGGCCTCTTGTTCTCACAATTACTGGTGCTTTTTGCTTGCCGTGTGTTCTGTAATGTAAAGTGGCAAGGTCATCGCTCATGATCTGAAGCGCATAAAGAATATAGTCCAAATATTGAATTTCGGCAATAGGACGTAAACCGCGCATAGCCATCCCAATACCTTGACCCATAATAGTAGCTTCACGAATGCCAACATCGGCAACTCTAAGCTCTCCATACTTTTCCTGTAAGCCTTCCAAACCTTGGTTAACATCGCCAATTGCTCCTGTGTCTTCACCAAATATCAAAGCTTCAGGATGTTTATTGAAAATGACATCAAAATTATCGCGAAGCACCAAGCGGCCATCTACATCTTCTGCGGAAGCGTCATAGGTTGGTAGAACCTCTTTGATATATAAAGCCGATTTTTTTGATTGGCTAAATAAATGGGAACTGTATTTTGGTTGAATCCGCTCTAAATAGGCATCGATCCAAGCGTTGGTAGCATCTTTTTGGACAGAATTTTCGGAAATCACATAACGCAATGATCTTCTTACCGCTGATGCAATATCTTTTCTGACAGGCTCCGCAATATGGGATAATTCCGTAATCACATGTTCAATGAAAACTTTGTTGGCACTTGAATTGGCTAAATTAGTAATCAATTGAAAAGCTTCCTGTTGTTCCTCTTTTAAAGGGGATTGATAGGCGTCCCAAGCGGCTTTTTTGCCTTCTCTAACGTTCTTTTTTATGTTTTTATCGATGGTATCCAATTCAAATTCCGTAGAAATGCCATTGGAAATCATCCAGTCGCGCATTTTACGAATACAATCGCGTTCGATTTCCCAATCTAAACGCTCTTTGCTTTTGTAACGCTCATGGGATCCAGAGGTGGAGTGGCCTTGAGGCTGTGTAAGTTCAACAACATGAATCATCACAGGGACATGTTCTTCCCTTGCAATTTTTGAGGCTCGTTGATAGGTTTCAACTAAGGCGACATAATCCCAGCCCTTAACTTTTAGTATTTCGTAGCCTTTATTTTGCTCGTCGCGTTGGAAACCTTTTAGGATTTCTGAAATACTTTCTTTGGTAGTTTGATGTTTGGCGTGCACTGAAATGCCATATTCATCATCCCAAATACTGATAACCATCGGTACTTGCAAAACTCCTGCAGCATTGATGGTTTCAAAAAACAAGCCTTCACTGGTACTGGCATTTCCGATGGTACCCCAAGCCACTTCATTTCCTTTATTTGAGAATTTAGTGCTGTCAATACCCTTGACATTTCGATATATTTTTGAGGCTTGTGCTAAGCCTAAAAGCCGTGGCATTTGTCCTGCGGTAGGAGAGATGTCGGCACTTGAATTTTTTTGTTGTAAGAGGTTTTTCCACTCGCCTTTTTCATCTAAACTGTGTGTGCCAAAGTGGCCACCCATTTGACGTCCTGCCGACATCGGATCGTGGTTAATATCAGGATCGCCATATAATCCGGCAAAAAACTGCTGAATACTCAATTCGCCAATCGCCATCATAAAGGTTTGATCCCTGTAATAGCCAGAGCGGAAATCGCCGTTTTGAAATACTTTGGCCCATGCCAATTGAGGCACTTCCTTTCCGTCTCCAAAAATTCCAAACTTCGCTTTTCCAGTCAGAACTTCGCGTCTGCCCAACAAACTACACTCTCTGCTGGTCATTGCAATTTTATAATCACTTAAGATTTCGGATTGAAATTCTTCGAAGGATATGTCTTTGGTTATTTTTGGCGTCGTTTGCATATAGTGCGTATTGGTTATTGCAAAAGTAGTTAAATTCGAATGGTTTTGCAATTCAAATACCTATTCAACGATAATATTACATTGTGGTCATTAAACAGAAACACCTTACCGCGTTAGGGGTAAGGTGTTGTTTTGTAGCGTTTTATTTGTGTTTACTCCTCGAGTAAGGTCGTGTTAAAGAGTTTTAAAATACGCTTATATTCATCCGTCCAACTGCTTGGCTCCACAAAACCATGATCTTCTGCTGGATAAACGGCCATTTCCCAATTGTCCTTGCCCAATTCAATCAAACGTTGTGCTAAACGCACCACATCCTGAAAATGTACGTTAACATCCAGCATGCCGTGAGCTATGAGGAGATTGCCTTTTAAGCCTTCTGCAAAATAAATAGGCGAGGAGCGTTCGTAGGCGATAGGATCATTAAAAGGCTCGTTTAAAATATTGGCAGTGTATCCGTGATTGTAATGTGCCCAATCTGTAACCGAGCGCAATGCCGCACCAGAAGTGAAGGTATCCGCTTCATTAAATAGAGCCATTAACGTGATAAATCCGCCGTAGCTGCCACCATAGATACCGATTTTATCCTTGTCAATGCCGTAATTTTCCATCAGATATTTAGCGCCATCCACTTGATCAGATAAATCTTTTCCGCCCATATGTCTGTAAATTCCAGTACGCCAATCTCTGCCGTAACCTGCACTTCCTCTGTAATCGATATCGATAACGGTGTAGCCTAAATCGGTTAATAAGTTATGAAACATATATTCTCTAAAGTAAGAAGACCACCATTTATGGACATTCTGAAGATAGCCTGCGCCATGGACAAAAATTACCGCAGCATTATTTTTAACTGAGGCTTCAGGTACATAAAGTCTGGCAGGCACCTGCGCGCCATCTTCAGCTTTAAAGCTAATGAGTTGTGGATCTCTCCAATTATAGCTTTTGAAAACGTCAGATTGTCCTGAAGTCAATTGAATGGCTTTGGACTTAGCGTCGTTCTTTTTTAGATAAAGCTCCCAAGGTTGGTTGCTATAGGAATGAAGAATCGCAATATTTTTTTCGTCCGGAGATAGGCTCACATCATTATTCCCAGTCATGCTGGTCAATTGCTCCATTTTCCCTCCCATTAAAGGCATTTTATAGAACTGACGTTCGCCAGGACCTACTTCAGAAGTGGTGAGGTACCAGCTTTTTTGATCATTGGACATAAACGGATCGAAAACTTCATAATTCCCTGAAGTCAAGGCTGTTTTATTGCCATTGTTGACTTCTAAAAGATATAAATGAGAATAGCCAGTGGCTTCCGATTGAAAATAAATATGCTTGTTATCTGGCAACCAGCCCAAAGTGCCACCGCCCAGCGACCATCCAATACCAGGGCCGGCAATCCATGCTTCATCACGCTGTCTGTCTAAACTGGTTAAGGCACCAGTAGTTAAATCTATTTTGGCAATCCAACGGTCTTTATTGTCTTTGGAGCGCACATTCACGATCGCCTGTTGGCCATTATCAGAAAAATAAGCGTTTGAAATCGTAATATCGCGGTCTTTTTCTTCCCAAACCTTGTTTGGATAATCTTTAACGTAATCTGGTAAATCTTTAATGCCAGGTAAGGTGTTGGTTTGAACTTTATAAACCGTGTCTTTTTCTATATTATAAATGGCCAATTCCACTTTGGTTGGGTCATCGCCAACTTTAGAACGGGTGTTCAAATCTTTGGTGTAGCTGGACGCATCAATATAATTTGGAACGATGGTATTATCGCTTTTACCACGATGGTAGAGGTTAAACGTTACATATTTTGCATCTGGAGATACTTTCAGATTAAGGATTTGAGCGTTGCCAGCATAATAAGTATAGGGATCTTTGTCTTTGCGTTCGTCTTTGATTTTTTTTGTGCTTTCTTGTTTGTCTTTGCGTTCTTTGACAACACTTAGTAATTTCAGATTTTCCTCTTCCAAAAACGAGGCTTTTTCTGATGATTTAGGCTCTTTCTTTTTCGATTCGTCTCCCGATTTAATTTCGGTTAACTTCTTTAAGATGCCTGATTTTTGTGAATAGATATAGGCATTGTTCTCCGCTTCAAAAGCTATCCAATCTTCATTGGCCAAGAAATAAGGGCTACCGATGTTTTTTGGGAATTGTAGCAATTCTGTTTTTTTACCAGATTTGACATCAAGGACAATTAAAGCGTTGCCTTTGGAATAAATCTTTTTGGTTTTTGCTTTATCGAAAGTGCCTCGAGTAAAATCGATGTTTTTTTCTTCGGTCCAGCTTACTTTTTCAATTTTTTTAGGATTTGCCAATCGGAGGCGATATAAAGAATCCGATGGATCATTATCCGAATTGTAATTAAAATAAATAGCGCTGCTGTTTTGGTCCCATTTTACATTTGAAGGGAATGTCCCCATCCATTTGGGATCTTGCATTATTTCCTCAACGGAAAGTTCACTTTTTTGCGCGTAGATGTTGATGAATAGAAATGAAAATAGGAGGCTGAAGAAAATGGATTTACTCATTGATATGAAGTTAGTTGTTGGTTTTAAATTAAAGCACAAATGCTCGATTACAAACTTATCAATTTTCAATAAGTTTTAAGCATAGACTTGGCGTTAAATAAATTTGAAAATAAGTGATGGATTTAGATGATAACGGATTGCTAAGTGTTATTACACAGAGATGCGCGGAGATTTTATTGAGCTTCACGGTGTTTTATGGACTTGGCAACTTAACAACTCACATCTCAACGTACATTACAAAATCTTTGCAGTTAATCTTCATGCTTGTGTTTAAACGCAAGGACGCTAGGTTTTTTCGCAAAGGTCGCAACGGAATGGCGATGTTTTTGTGTTTCATTTTCTAATTCAAGTTCAGATTCATTTTCAATTTAAACTTCATTTTCAATTTCAAATTCTCCGCGTCCCTTGCGCTCAACTTTGCGCCCTTTGAAATTAAACTTCATTCTTGTGATTAAACGCAAGGACGCTAGGATTCTTCGCAGAGGTCGCAACGGAATGTCGTTAATCTTTTGTATTTCAACTTCTAATTCAAGTTCTGATTCATTTTCAATTTCAAATTCTCCGCGTCCCTTGCGCTCAACTTTGCGCCCTTTGCGGTTAAACTTCATTCTTGTGTTTAAACGCAAGTACGCTAGGTTTTTTCGCAAAGGTCGCAACGGAATGTCGTTAGTCTTTTGTGTTTCAATTTCTAATTCAAATTAATTTTCGATTTCTACTTCCAGCCTCCGCTAAAGCTGCGGACGGGCAAGCGATTTCAAACTTCATTTTCCAAATATCATCAAAACCACTTCCTCCTAAAAAGACCCAATAACACCTCAGGATCTAATGTGAATTTAATACGGATTCGCTGGCTATAGTTGGGTTGATCAATTTCCCATCCTAAATTTGAATAGAGCGGGAAATAAAGTTCGAAATAATCGGTTACTAAATTGAGTCGAATTCCAGAGTCATACATAAATTCGGGATTGAAGGATCGGTTTTTCACCA
>NZ_JBDSLS010000211.1:0-3579 GCF_039916245.1 Gelidibacter sp. | reverse complement strand
ATGTGGTAGGATCCACATCGTTATGGCAGGAAGTGGAATTTGTCCAATTATATGATGCGGTATTCACCGCCTTAAAATTGGAAGGCGTGACCATCAAAATCAATAACCGCAAAATTTTATCGGGAATAGCTGAAGTGATTGGCGCACAGGATAAATTGATCGACTTTACCGTGGCATTGGATAAATTGGATAAAATAGGCGAGGAGAAGGTCAAGGAAGAAATGTTGGGCAAAGGAATTCCGCAGTCTGGTATTGATAAATTACAACCATTATTTAGCTTATCAGGAACTTTTGAAAAACAGATTGAACAGTTAAAAACAATCTTATCCACTTCAGAACAAGGAATGAAAGGCATCGAAGAATTGGAGTTTATCGATAAAGCGATTTCAGAATTGAAGTTGGAAACGGCAAGTTTACAATTGGACGTAACCTTGGCCCGCGGACTCAACTACTATACTGGAGCCATTTATGAAGTATCTGCTCCAAAAGGTGTCGAGATGGGTTCCATTGGCGGCGGTGGACGATATGACGATCTCACCGGCATTTTTGGATTAAAAGATGTGAGTGGCGTAGGCATTAGTTTTGGTTTGGATCGTATTTATTTGGTGTTGGAAGCCTTGAATTTATTTCCTGAAACCATTACCAATACGGTAAAAGCCTTGTTCATTAATTTTGGAGATGCAGAAGCTATGGCGAGTATGAAAGCCATTAAAGAACTTAGAAAACATGGCATCAATGCCGAATTATTTCCAGATCATAAAAAAACGATCCGACAGTTTAATTATGCCAACAAACGCAATATTCCAAATGTGGTGCTAGTGGGCGAATCAGAATTGAAAACCCAAACTTATACGTTGAAGAATATGGCTTCAGGCGATCAGCAATCGGTGGATTTGGAGACCTTGGTGGGGTTGATGGCGGAATCTTAAAGAATCGACTGCTGAGTTGTATCGCGAGGAAAGCTCGTAGCACGAAGTTTGAAGCGCGAAGCTCGCTAGGACTTTAAATTCTTTCTAAATCTAAAAGATTCCTTCCCTTTGGAAGGGAAGGTGTCTTCAATTCCAGAAGAGGAATTGAAGCCGGAAGGGTTGTAAATTACAAAATCTGTAAAGTTTTAACTCAAAGATAAAAACCACCTCACCCGCCTGTCGGCAGACAGATCTTCTACTTTTTTTCTGAAGCAGAATCCACTCCTCCTTCATTTCGACAGGCTCAATGACCAGGGAGGAGAATTTAGGTTCATAAGAATGATTGTAAAAACCTCTCAGGTTTCCAAAACCTGAGAGGTTTGACGGCTTATTTAAATAACTGACCCACGTTGCGGATATTGATGATTTTCAAAACACATATTCAGGTAGGAAGCTGGAAGCATTAAGTTTGTAGCATGAAGTTGCGTAGAGAGATTGATGAGTAATTCGTGAGCATGAACTTGAAACATGCCGCTAAAAAATCAGTGCAAATCCGCCGTATCCGCGTTATGCGCGTTCCATAAAACCCGCCGTTCCAAAAAAATCGCCTATTCTAATTAAAGAGTAGACGATTGATATTAGTTGGTTGGTTAAACCTATGTATTATTGAATTACAACTTTTTTGCTATAACTATTTGTGCTAGTTTCTACTTGAATAATATAATTCCCTGCAGTAAGATCCTTAACTGGAATTTTAAATTCTTGCGAATAATGAGTGTCGGACATGTTCCAAGTTTTGACCGATTGCCCCAGCATATTGATTAGGTACACTTGGCGAACTTCAATACTTGCAGGTGTCTGTACGTAGATCTCAGCTGTTTTTTGTAGATACTTTACATTGACATCCTTAAATTCTTGATCAATGGTTGACAAAGTGGAGTTTGTTGTAAACACAATAGAAAAACGATCCGAATACTGGCCAGATAGCATTGGCATTTGGAAGCTTGTGTTATTGATTTTGGTATAGGTATCCATTTCAGCATCATGAACAAAAACATCAATGGGCGCCTCAAAATTCTCTAGACCTGTTAAAGAAAGTTCAACATTTCCAGCAGTTTTTAATGACATATCCAAAGGGTATTTTTTGTTGACATCAAATGCCCCAACGCCTTGGATCACAAACTTTTTTCCTTCAATAGCGAAAGAAAGGTCACTAGGGAAGTCATCACTATTCACGCCGTCATAACCATAATCAATACCATCAGTAGCCGCATCATCAGGCGTAAAACCTAGCAATAAATATCTGATGGCGCCTTCAGGTGTTTTGAATTCCAAACGCAAACGTTGGATGTCATTGGCATTAGAAGCTGTACCTCGTTTTTGAACCACATCAGAACCATTTTCGGGAGTCCTTAAAAATACAGATTGTCCGTCTTTTTCTTTAACAAATTTACGTTGGCCATTGTTAAATTCGATTATACCGCCTATATCATTGACTTCCACATAAAATCCTTGTCCTACAGGAATATAGCGACCTGGGATTTTTTTGGCGTTGCCTGGACCAGCATTCACTGATCCTGCTACGGAACCTACTGGAGGTACTGCAGCAGGTACTGTGCCCGTAATGACAGAGTAGGAGTAGCGTCCTTGGTATTCCTTAACTAAATGGGTCTTACCCTCAGGCGATTGTTCCCAAAAAAGTAGCGCGCTTCCAGGTTTAAGGACATTTTTGTTGTCGATCATAAACTGAACGGCATCAATGGCTGATGGATAAGGGTTGCCGACAATGACCGCTTGGTTTGGTCCGCCAACAGGAATGTGAATGGTTCCATTATTGGGTTGGCCCTTAAAAGTGTAATTTTTATCTGGTGCATTATAGGCACTGCCACCTTTCATCGTAAATCCAAGGCCAACCTGGACCTCTGATTTTTCATTAATACGCTTCCATACATCATAATTATTTGCACCGCCCTTATAGGTGTATAGCCATCGAGTACTTATGGACACAGGTGAAGTTGGAATAAAAGTATGGGGTGCAATCCAAGTAATTTGTTTATCAGCATCACCATCATATAGAACACTTTCCAAGCTAAAGGTTCTAGAGCCTGCAGACCCAGCAGTACTTACGGGGCTTCCCCAATAGTTATAATTGAACATATTCCCCGTGCCTTGTTGGTCGCGCATCAAAATACCTGTACCTGTGCCAAGAACACTGTTTTCTTTTTGAATGAGTTGCGATTCGCCCACCAATTCCAAAATAGCGCCTTTACTGATGTTGAGATATTCTGAAACCTCTAAGCTTTGCCCGTCCTTTGAATCGCGGTTTTTAATAGTCAATCTTTTGGAGTCAATCAAAAGTCCAGATACTTTGATGTCCTGACCTGTTGCAGTTATATTATGGGCAATCTTTACAATATTCCAATCTACATTGGTATTGCCATCAATACCCTTGGAGTTGGGTGCTTGTTGAACATCTCCATTTTTCCAGGTTTTATTCTTGGACCAATCGCCGTCTTCTGCTGTGGTATAAGGTAGTGGTGCAGATTCAAGTTGCATCGTTTTCATTCCGGTCAATATGCCAACTTTGCCCAATCCTGAATTGTCAGCCAACTTCCCCGCAGAAATATCAATCCCTTGATTCATTCGGTAATAGCCTTCTAAGTCGTTCCAT
>NZ_JBDSLS010000210.1:0-17744 GCF_039916245.1 Gelidibacter sp. | reverse complement strand
GTCATTAAGGATGCCATAGGCTTGCCGTTCAACGCTCCTTTTCCTGATAATATTCCATTAACGGATGTTCCAAATCTGCAGAACAAAAACATTTTGAAATCGTCCGTCGATTTGGATTGGGTGTTATTCAGCGGACTAGAAGCCACTAACGCCTTGAAAGCAAGTCAGCATAAAGAAACCTCACTGAACTACGTCGGCCTAGCAGAAAAAGATAAAATAGCCTTGAAAATTATCGAAGCTTATGATAAATTGGCATTGGTCCAGGCCTCTAAAAAAGTGTTGTCCACTTCAGAAGACTACTTAAACGAACAAGTATTCTATGTAAAAAAAGCCATTGAAAATGGATTAGCCACACCCATAAGTCGGAAGAAAATTGAATTGGCACAACAGCAATTAGCAGCGAAACAATTGGAATTCGAACACAACAATATTTTGCTGATTGAGGTGCTCCACCAACTTACTGGAGAACCAAAAGAGAATCTGAGATTGCTGGAGCCTCAGCTGCAATCCTTCTCAGTTGCTGAATCTGCCACTGCCGAAAAACGGAACGAAGTCAAAGCCTTGGAAGAAGCTGAAAAAGCAACCCTCTATCAGTCCAAAATGGCTAAAAGTAATTTTATTCCGAAAGTGGCGGTCAAAGGCCATTATGAATTTATTGAGGATGATTTATCACTGTTAGATCCCAAATGGTTTATTGGCGCTGGTATCCGATGGAACATTTTTGACGGAAATCAATCCCATTTAAAAAGTAAAAAAGCACAGTTAGAAAGTCAGAAATATAGAGATCAGATTGAAGATGCCGAAGAAATGATTGCGCTAAGTGTCATTAAAGCGGAATTGTCCTATAAATCGGCACAACAAAACACAAAAATAGTCGAAAAGGAAATCGAACTTGCCAACGACACCTATGAGCTGGTCAACAAACAATATAAAAACAGCTTGGCGTCCATTAATGATGTGCTTGATGCGTTAAACGATGTTGAAAAAGCTAACTTTAAATTACAGGAATCCTATTTTAACCAACGTCGTGCTGTGGCTGAATTGCTACACGCTAAAGGCACTCTGACTTACTAATTCTACAAAATAACACAACATGAAAACATATACCCACCTCGTTTTATCTGCCTTTGCTCTGCTCTCATTAAATGCTTGTAAAAACGAACAGATCACACCTAGCCGTGGAAAAGTGAAATTTGAAACCATTTCAGTCAGCAGTAAATTGGGCGGACGGATTGCTAAGATCTATGTTGAAGAAGGCCAACAGGTCAAAAAAGGCGATACGTTAGCGTTAGTGGACATTCCCGAAGTGAGCGCAAAAATGATGCAAGCCGAAGGAGCCATTACTGCTGCTCAAGGCCAATTGAACATGGCCTATAATGGCGCAACCGCAGAGCAATTGAGCCAAATTGACGGCCAATTAAACTCGGCAAAAGCTCAAATGGAATTTGCCCAGGAATCATACAACAGACTTCAAAACATGTTTCAGGATTCTTTGGTAAGCCAACAGCAATTTGATGAAGTAAAAATGAAACTCAACATGGCAAAAGCCCAAGTTTCAGGACTACAGGCCAAACGTGACGAAGTCAAAAAAGGAACCCGTTCTGAACAAATAGACCAAGCCAAAGGCCAATTGGATCGTGCATTGGGTGCTAAGGAAGAAGTGCTTTCGGCATCCGATGAGCAATATGTTATAGCACCTGCCGACATGTCGGTAGAGACTATAAGCTTAGAAGAAGGTGAATTACTTACTCCTGGTTACTCGCTATTTAATGGCTACAAAACTAACAGTGTTTATTTCAGATTTACCATTCCGGAATCAAAAATATATGATTATGAAGTGGGCAAAGCCCTGACCTTGGTCAATCCATATACCAAAGAAGAGATACCTGCTAAAATTGTTGCCATTAAACAATTGGCCCAATATGCGGATATCACGAGTACATCGCCTTTATATGAGCTCTCTGAGTCCATTTATGAATTGAAAGTCGTGCCAACAGGAGATGTGTCAAAGCAAAAATTTTATACCAACGCGACGATTCTTATAAAACAATAACCCATGAAAAATTTCATAAGCTTAGTTAAGGTAGAATTCAAGCGTATTTTTTCAAATGGCGTCTTGATGGCTATCTTTTTTGGCGCCCCAATTGGCTATGGTATTTTGTTTGGTTATGTGTACCAACAAGCAAAAGTCAAGGACTTACCCATTGTTATTGTCGATCAGGATCGCACCCCGACCACCGACAAAATCATTGATGCTTTTGAAGATAATGAAGGCTTGAAAGTGGTAGACGTTCGGTCAACGCCTGGTAATATCGTCGCCGAAATGCCTACTGAGCAATACGCCGCAGTCATTACTTTGCCTGTAGGATTTGAAAAAGATGTGTTACAAAAAAGACATCCTGAAATTCGTGTAGATTTGAATATGGCGAATATTTTAAATGCGAATACCGCCAGTAATAATATCAATGTCGTGTTGATGACCATGAATGCTGGCTTCGAAATGGAAGGCCTTAAAAAACAGGGTATGCATCCCGATCAAGCCAAAGCGTCTTACGAAAGTTTTAAAATTAACTTCAACAAACTCTACAACTCAGCGGGCAACTATGTCACGTTTATGTTACCGGGTATTTTGGCGGCGATTATGCAACAGATCATATTTTTAGCCATGGCCTTGGCGTTTTCAAGAGATTATGAAGATGGATATTTTGCGACGCTGGTGCAAAACAAAAGGTCGTCGTTGTATCTTATTTTATTGAAGGCCACCCCATTTTTGATCATGCTACCATTCATGTGGTTGATTGTTGCGTCATTCTTCTCTTATTTCAAGATAACTGCCGACATTTTAAATTTCCCGATGTTAGTATTAACCGTGCTTTTAACCTTGGCGTCCATATGCATTGGGATGCTATTCTCGATCGCCATTCCGAGCCAATTGAAAGCCACCGAATTATTAATGGTCATCTCCACGCCTGCCTTTATCTTAAGTGGATTTACCTGGCCAACAGAAGCGATTCCTTCGCTAATTACCAATGTGGCACAATTCATTCCAGTAACTCAGTTCTTAAGCGGATTTCGAAAAGTCGCCTTTTATGGTGGCGATTTAGCGTCGATATCTCATGAAATAGGCATTTTGTCGTTAATCATTGGCGTTGCATTTATAGCAATGGTCATATTGCTGCAATTGAAGATTAATAAAACGCTAGCGCGAGCGTGCCGCTCGTGCTAGCGTAAATCCAAAAATCCAAACCAATTTTGTCATATCTTTAGGTTTTACCTAAAGCCATGAGTAGAAAGTATAAGTTTAATAATCCCTCTGCGGCCTATTTTGTGTCGTTTGCTGTAGTCAATTGGGTTGCTGTATTTACGCGTGAAACTCATTTCAAGGTCATCACGGACAGCCTAAGTTTTTGTCGGAACCACAAAGGAATGTTATTATTTGCATACTGTATCATGCCAAATCATGTACATCTTTTGTTTCAGGATAAAAACGAAGATCCGGGTGGATTGTTAAGAGATTTTAAAGGTTTTACTTCCAAGAAAATGATTGCAAATATTAAGGAATATCCTAAGGAGAGCCGACGCGAATGGATGCTAGAGATGTTTAAAAAGGCAGGCGAAAAGAACAGCAATGTCAAAGAATATCAGTTTTGGCAACAAAACAACCAGCCTATAGAGTTATGTAGTACCCCAGTAATAAAGCAAAAGTTTGATTATATCCACAAGAATCCTGTAAAAGCAGGCTTAGTAACTGAACCCTGGGGATGGAAATACAGTAGTGCTCGAAATTATGTCGAACTCGATGCAGTTATTCCAATCGACGAAATTGGGTTTATTGGATGACTTTGTACTTCTTTTAAATTTAGTATTGTTTATAATGGGCACGGGCGGGACGCCCGCGCCAACAGATTTTAGATAATTTATTTTTTATCTATAAAGGCTAGCGCGAGCGTTAATTTATAGCTAGCGCGAGCGTCCCGCTCGTGCTAGCGTAAATAAAAACCTCAACTTTGTCTTTTAATACTATAAAATCCCTTAGTTTTGCACACTTAATTATCAAGAATCTTCAAAAGAGATAGCAACCTGCAAAACGAGCAAGGTGCTGAAATCGATAAGCCAAATACTTTGGAAAAAACGTTGCCTATCTTCCTAAATATTTGCTGCGATACTCTTTTTGTGGTTCTGCAAAACAAGACTCATGACAAAGATTACACCAAGTTTTAAAGCTTTAGTACCTTTTTTTGTATTTATCATCACCTTTTTAAGTGTTGGTACCATTCAAAATGATTTCTATGCGCTCCCTGCTCCTATTGCTGTCATTGCAGGGATTATTGTAGCGTTTGTGATGTTTAAACAATCCATAAACTCAAAGATCGATATACTTTTAGAAGGCTGTGGCGACAGTAAAATCCTGACCATGTGCTTGATTTACCTATTGGCCGGTGCGTTTGCCACCGTCACAAATGCCACTGGCAGCGTAGATACCATTGTGCACTTGGGATTGGATCTCATTAATATCCAATACATTTATGTGGGCGTTTTTGTAATTGCCGCTTTTTTATCGGTATCTACCGGAACTTCAGTGGGATCTATTGTAGCCCTGATACCCATTGTTATAGGTTTCGGCGAGGCTGCCGATTTTTCGCTTGGTATTCTATGCGGCGCACTATTGGGCGGAGCGATGTTTGGTGATAATTTATCGGTCATCTCCGACACCACCATTGCAGCCACACAATCTTTGGGGGTAAATATGAGCGATAAATTTAAAGCGAACATTAAGATAGCCGCACCCGCAGCACTGGCCACGATTGGCATTCTCATTTATCAGGGTTTACATTTGGAAACGGATACTTCAGAAACAGTGACCTATACCTATTCTATTCTAAAAATTGTGCCGTATTTGATAGTGATTACATTATCCGTCATCGGGATAAATGTATTTGCGACTTTGGTCTTAGGTGTTATTTCGGCAGGCTTATTAGGTTTGTTCTATGGCGACTTTTCAGTTATTGAATTTACACAATTAGCTTACACAGGATTTACCAGCATGACCGAAATATTTCTTCTTTCTTTATTAACTGGCGGCTTGGCAGCTTTAGTGGCTTATAATGGAGGTATTGAATTTATTTTAACCAAAATAAAAACCTTGATAAAGAACAAGAAGTCCGCACAATTAGGGGTTGCAGCTCTGGTTTCTAGCATTAATATGGCCATTGCCAATAATACCGTGTCTATCATTATTTCCGGTTCTATTGCAAAATCCATAAATGACGAATACGGATTGGAAAATAAACGCACCGCCTCTATTCTAGATATTTTTGCCTGTATTACCCAAGGTCTTTTACCTTATGGCGCGCAAGTATTAATGATTTTAAGTTTTGCCAAAGGAAACCTCAGCTACTTTGATTTGGTGGGAAATGCGTGGTATTTGGTATTGCTTTTGGTCTCTACTATCCTGTTTATTGCGTTTAAAAAAGAGGTTCAAGTTTAAAAACTAACACGAGTCGAAAACTCCAGCCAACTTATGGTTTTTATAGATGCTTTATAGAACAGACTAAGAAAATTATTTCGTAAATTGACTTATTAATATTCAAATTTAACTATGGTAAATTCAATATATCCATTACTTCTACAATCCCCAACAGGCACACCGAATTCTGCAGATGATATTCCTCTTGATTTTACAACACCATTTGATGTGATTGTCTTTATTATTCTGCCAATTGTTATTATCATCTTATATTTTTATTGGAGACGGACGAAGAATAATGGACGAAAATAGAGAAAAACATATTTTTTTTTTATTACAAGATTTTGACATGGCGTTGACACCAAGAAGACCAGGA
This sequence comes from Gelidibacter sp., assembly GCF_039916245.1. Taxonomy (GTDB): domain Bacteria; phylum Bacteroidota; class Bacteroidia; order Flavobacteriales; family Flavobacteriaceae; genus Gelidibacter. The sequence goes on along the minus strand of NZ_JBDSLS010000210.1, from coordinate 11,901 downwards.
TTAAGAAAAAGTTCGGCGTCATATTAACAGCAACACCTTTCGAATCATACGAGCCACAGCGGGCGCTAACTAAAAGAATACTGCCATCTCAAAGAATAATTTAAAAACCAAAATATTAATCATAATAAGTAAATTATCATGAAAAATTTTCATCCTTTTTTTACCATCGGAACAGTAGGAATTATTATAAGCTCATGTCTACATATGTTTTTAGCATTGGGAATATTATTAACCTCAATTCACACGACGTTTTTTGTGCTGTATACTGTTTTCCTAACCTTTCTAATACTCGGAGTTATTCTAACTGTTAAAGAGCAAAAAACACTAGTTTAATTTACAGGAAGCATTCTTTACCTCACATTATCGTTGAGCCTTTCTGAAAATCGCTCATACTAACCGATATTAATATTATGCCACCCTGTGGCTAATAAAATTCCTTATTGCTTTGGCTTTGTATGTGGCGGAACGCTGTGGCTGATTTTATGAGTTAGTTGGTTTCATATAGATATATCGCTAATAGTGCACGAGTATAACGATGGTTATTCTTAGTTAGAAAAGGTCAGAAAAGCATATTTAACTTTCCTAGGTATTTATCTGTTTTATCTACTTCCAAAGTGCTTTATTGGTCACTTCAAGAAAGCAAATCAAATTTACCCATCCTCAACATTCCCCTATTCCGCTTCCTCCCAAAGCAATTTTCTAGCCGTCCCATAATTCCCCAATTGATAAACGCTAACGCCCGTGGCTTGAAACTTCGTAGCGCGAAAAGTGTTCTGTTCTAAACTATCTAACAAAGTGGTTTTAGCAACCCCCAAGCTGATGTGCGGATTAAAATTATCATAACTGTAGTGACTGACAAACTTGGGTACATAGTCTATGGTAAATTGATCTATAGGCGTGCCATCGGCATTTTGCACATAGGCTTCTTGAGTGCCTTTGGTTATGATATATGGTTCTAAAAGAGCGATGGTCTTTTTGTGAATAGTCATAAGCGCTTTACTTTTCTCAATGCCTATGGACGCGAAATTTTCGGTCTTGTCATTATTGTATTGCAGTTCATTCGCGAACAGGCTGTCCTTTTTTATCGTTTTATAGAGGCCGGTTAATAATTGCTCTACTTTAGGTATATCACTTTCTACAATATAGCACTGCAACAACGTGATGTGCGGGATATGATTCTCGTCCAGCGTCAAATTATCAGGATTCTTTTCAAGGATCGCACGATTTAATTGAATGGCTTGATCGTAAACATCCGCAGGAAGTGTCAGCAGCACATCGATGGCTAAAACATTTGGTTTCTTTTCATCACAGGAAATGGTCAGCATGAGGATTAAAAAGGTGATTATTAGATTAATTGATTTCATTTTGTTGGTTGTTTGAAATTAGTTTAAGATTTTTTATAGACATTGGAATTGACTTAGGACATATGACCAATTATTATTATTATTTACTTTAAGATACTATTTTGACAAAAAATGAAGGTCACACCTCTTAAGTCTTTTCGCCTTAAGTCGGTTTTAACCTGGCGGGCTACTACAACTACCCTTCACGACGCAACACTTCCAACGGCGAACTTCTTAAAACACTCTGGATATTACTCAGTCCAATGGCTAAAACCAAGATTGTAATCCCCGGTAAAAACACCACAAATGGAATCAACGACGGGATAAAAGGTTCTTTAAATACAAATAAGGCCAAGCCCAAACTGCACAATAAGGCCAGGACAATCCCAACCAAACTTCCTAATAATCCTAAAAAGACGTATTCAAAAGCGGAGACTGTTAAGATTTGGGAGTTTTTGGCACCCAAAGTTCGGAGCAACACGCTTTCTTTAATGCGTTGGTATTTACTCGTCCGGACGGAACCAATTAAAACGATGATTCCCGTAAGAATGCTGAAAAACGCCATGAAATTGATAACCCACGACACTTGATCCAAGATTTCTTCCACGAGGCTAAACACCTGTCGCAAATCAATAATGGTCACGTTCGGATATTTGGAAACCAAATCCCGCTGCAAGGTTGCGGAGCTGGCTTCGTCGGGCACATTAGTCGTAAAAACGTTGAATTGTGGTGCTTGCTCAAGTACGCCGTCAGGAAAGACGACGGTAAAGTTGATCTGCATTTGGGCCCAATCGACCTTACGAATACTACCTACCGTGGTCGGCATCAACACGCCTTGCACATTGAACACCACCGGATCGCCCACTTTGAGTTTGGCATCTGCCGCAAGATTATCAGAAATCGAAATGACCACTGGATCGCCAGGTTTTAAACGCGGAGTCCACTTCCCATCTATCAACTCTTCCGAATCGGTCAACGCATCCCGATAAGTGGTTCTAAATTCATGATTCAATATCCAACCCCGCACTTGTCGCGTGCTGTCCTGACGCAGCTCATTGACCGTCATTCCGTTGATGCTCTGCATCCGCATGGTTACCATCGGAATATTATTGAGCACAGGCAAGTGATTATCGGCAATGCTTTTAGCCACGGCCGCGGTCTGTTGCGGTTGTACATCCAAGATGATGATATTGGCTTTTTCAGAACTTTCGGATAATTCTGTTTTTGCCAGCAGCATATCCTTGGTAAAATACAAGGTGCTGATTAAAAAAGTTCCCAGACCAATGGCCACAATTAATACCACCGTTTGATTGTTTGGTCGGAACAGGTTAAGCAAACTTTGGCGTGCCGTAAAACTCCAGTGTTTTGGAAAAAAGCGTTTAATGGCGCTTATAGATCCAATAGCGACGGCGGCTAGAATAGCAAAAGTCAGCGCGGTTGCCACGACAAATACCAAGGCATATAGGGCATTCCCAATCAGCCAGAGCGCAAATAAAAACAGAAACACTAAAATCCCTATAAAGACTAAAACGCGTATCATTTTTGGTTCTTGAGCCTCGTTGTCATCCACCCGTAGCACATCTAAAGGCGAAACATACCAAGTACGCAATAAAGGCAAGAGCGCAAATAAAACAGACATAAACAAACCGAGGAATACCCCAATGAAAATAGGCTGTGCGGTAATCGTAATCTGTAGTGTAAACGGTAAAAAGTCTTTCAAAAGATATGGGAACAACTCTTGAACGCCAACACCAATCAGCGATCCGATAAGACCACCCACAATTCCAATCCCTGCTACTTGAATCCCGAAAATCAGGAAACTTTGCAATCGGGACGCGCCCATACATTTTAAAACCGCAATGGCGCGTAGTTTTTCTTTGATATAAATATGCACTGAACTGGCGATACCGATACAACCTAACAACAACGCAATAAAAGCGGCCAGATTTAAGAACTTGCCCACATTGTCATAACGTTTGCCCAAGCTTTTGGTGGCGTTGAGGTGTGTATTTAAATTGGCATTATCGACATCCAATAAGGGTTGCACCTTGTCTTCAAGACGTTTTAAGTTAACGGTATCCGATACCTTATAGAAATACTGATATTCGTTGCGACTTCCAAACTGCAACAATTGCGTGGCATCGAGCAAACGCTTCGGAATAATAACGGGCGGTGCCACAGAACTCGAAATCGCTGAAGTGCCTGGAATCGATTTTAAAGCGCCGGCAATGGGAAGCGTCAACTCCCCTATTTTTATGGAATCGCCTGGCTGGACATCAAATTGCAACATCAAGGTCGCATCCACCAAAGCACCTCCTGAGGCTTGATAGGTTTTTGCTACGGCGGATGGATTGGTGTCCATCTTCCCATAAAACGGAAAGTTACCTTCCAAGCCACGCACCTGCACTAACTTGGTGCCGCCATTTTTTGGAAAAGCAATCATGGACACAAAGTTGACTTCAGAAGCGGCAGGCCTTAACGAATCGATGATGGCTTGTCCACGCGCTGTCGGTACTTGTCTGGAATTGATGATGTAATCTGCACCCATCAAGGTTTTGGATTGGCGCTGGATGTTATCTTTTAAATTCGTGCTGAATAATTGGATGGATACCACAGCCGCAATGCCCAGAATAATCGAGGCCATAAATAAGAGCAGCCGGACTTTGCTGGCTTTGGCATCGCGCCAAGCCATTTTAAAGAGCCAAGGTATTTGTAAGGAAGGATTAGAGTTGTTCACAGTACAGAAGTCAGTTCATTAGTTACTATTTTTCCGCCTTTAAGTTTCAGGATCTGTTGCGTCCTATTGGCCAATTCTAAATCGTGGGTAATGATGACCAAAGTGGTGCCGTTTTCTTTGTTGAGATCTAACAAGAGCTGAATGACCTTTTCGCCGGTTTCCTGATCTAAATTGCCCGTAGGTTCATCCGCAAATAAGATTGACGGCGAATTTGCAAAAGCGCGCGCTAAGGCCACACGCTGCTGCTCGCCACCCGAAAGTTGCGACGGATAATGATGCTCGCGATCTTTCAAGCCTACTTTTTCCAATAGGATTCTGCTTTTCTTAGTCGCGTCTTTAGCGCCTTGCAATTCGAGCGGCACACTAACATTTTCCAATGCCGTCAGCGTAGGTAATAATTGAAAATTCTGAAATATAAATCCGACTTCCTTATTGCGTAATTGGGCACGTTGGTCTTCATTTAAGCTCTGCAAATCCTGTCCGCATAACTCGACACTACCTGAATTTGGCTGATCTAATCCGGCACATAGGCCCAGCAAGGTGGTCTTCCCACTTCCTGACGGGCCGACGATAGAAAAGGTTTGGCCTTTTTCAACCTCAAAAGAGATGTCGTGTAAGACGGTTAATTGTTTGTTACCACTGAGATATGTCTTTTCCAACCCGGTAATCTTTAATATCTTTGACATGTAATTTTAATTTAAAAAGCGACTTATGTCCAAGGCTGAAAATAATCAATTGCATTCATATCTACCAACCGCAACCGTGCCTAAACTCTTAAAGTTTTGTTATATTATATTACCGCTATTTCTTTACTCCTGCGGCGATACGAAAACTGAAAAACCAACTGAAAACCAACAAGCTGTGGAACAAACCGAAGAAGCTGTAACTCCAGAAACCAAAAACAAAACTATTTTGTGCTTTGGCGATAGCATTACTGCTGGCTATGGATTAGACGATACTACCGAAGCCTTCCCTGCGCTTTTACAACAAAAGATTGATTCCTCACACTTGAATTATACGGTGGTTAATTCGGGCGTCAGTGGGGAAACCACGGCTGGCGGGAAAAGCCGCATTGACTGGATCATGAAACAACCCGTGGACATCTTCTTGTTGGAACTTGGCGCGAATGATGGGTTGCGTGGGGTGGCCTTGTCTGAAACGCGCGCTAATTTGCAGGCGATTATTGATGTGGTTAAAGAAAAAAGTCCGAAGACCACCATTATTCTTGCTGGTATGGAATTGCCTCCTAACATGGGGCAAGCCTATACCAATGAATTTAGACAGCTTTTTGCGGATTTAGCGAAAAAGAATAACTTAAAATTCATCCCTTTTCTGTTGAAAGATGTCGGGGGGATTCCGACGTTAAATCAAGGCGATGGAATTCATCCGAATGTTGAAGGGCATAAGATTGTGGCGGAGACGGTTTGGGAGACTTTGAAACCTTTGCTAAATTGAGACTTTAGGATTGGAGATTAACTACCCGCCCGAACGTGCCTTTTCGGTACGGGCGGGTTGTTGACTTGCCCGAACGTACTTTTTTGTACGGGCGGGTTTTTGAAGTTTGGATTTGGACTGGGTGTTAGTGATGGAGGTAATAAGTTTTCGGGTTCTTTAAAGCTGTGACTTAGAAGTTATGACACAAAGTTGCACAAAGGAAACCCAAAGTTCCGCGAAGAGTGGATTAATTATATTTATAAAACAACTCGATTCTAGCTCTATTTTTAAAAATAGCCGAGTCAAAAAGCTCCTGCCTTCGGTAACTGAACTTGTCGAAGTGAAGGTGGATTTAAGCTCAGAATAGAGCTTAAAGACGGAAGGGTTTTAAATTATAATTTCACACTTCAGAAAATTTTAAAAACCACCTCGTCTTCTGCTTCTTTCCTGAAACAGAAGCCACTCCTCCTTCAAAAGGAGGAGAAGTTTGGTTTGAGCTTTATTTTTAAATATAGCAAAAGACGGAAGGGTTATAACCAAAAAACTCCCCAAAGCTATCGCTTCAGGGAGTCTCTATTAAATAATTCAATTTCTCTTTTAATACTCAAATTCGGCTCAGCCGTTATTGCGCACTCCAGCCGCCATCCAAAGCAAATGAGGTTCCTGTGATGGTTGTTGAGGTATCTTTTGCTAATAATAGCGCCATGTCGGCAATAGCTTTTACGGGCACAAATTGCTTGACGGCCTGTTTGGAGAGCATCACTTTTTCAACGACCTCTGCTTCGGTCATATGATGGGCTTTGGCTTGGTCTTTAATCTGACCTTCCACCAAAGGCGTTTTTACATAACATGGGCAAATAGCATTACAAGTAATATTATACGGTGCACCTTCTAATGCCAATGTTTTGGTCATTCCTATTACGCCATGTTTTGCGGTTACATACGCCGATTTAAATTCGGAAGCGCGCAAACCGTGAACGGAGGAAATGTTGATAATACGTCCGAAGTTCTGTTTTTTCATCTGTTTCCAAGCTGCTTTCGAGGCATAAAAAACCGCATTCATATTGATGGCGATGATGTTTTCGTATTTATCATTTGGAAAATATTCAATAGGCGACACAAACTGAATCCCTGCATTGTTGACTAAAACGTGAAGATCCCCAAACGTTGCAATGGTTTCCGCGACTAGACCTTCAACAGCTTCTGATTGTAATAAGTTCGCCTTGGAAAAAGCTACTTTTACCCTGTTCTCCTCTCCTATTGATTTAGCAATCTCGTCGCCATTGGATTCCAAGCCATGAAACATAATGTTATAACCTTCCTTCGCAAATTGTGTGGCTATAGCCAACCCAATACCGCTGGTGCTTCCTGTAATTAAAACCGATTTATTCATCTTCTAAAAATTTTTCAAGTGCAACATTAAATGCGTCTGGCTGATCAATGATCACACCGTGCCTGGAGTTTTCAATGATGGTTAATTTGGCATTTGGCATCCGATTCACATAGGCTTGTTTAAAGGCCACAGGTGTATAATCCATATCGGAACCGATGACAAGGGTTCTTGCTTTTATGTTTTCTAATTCATGTCCCAAGCCCCAGTTCATCAAGGTCACGAAGGATTTGTAATAGGCATTGTAATCATTGTCTTTACAGCGCGCTTCAAAGGCATTCCTTAAATCTAATTGATGGTCTTCAGGAAACATATTAAACGAAATTTCCTTGGCCAATGGCTTTAAACCTTTGGTTTCCAAAAATTCGGTCCTGTTTTTTAAAAGCTCTTCGCCAATGCTGCCCATAGCATTAAAATCTGGGCCACTGTTGACAATCACTAGGTTATCGACATATTTTGGATAGCTCGCCGTCATCTGAAACGCTACGGCACCACCCATTGAAAAGCCGATCAAAGTTGCTTTCTTGATTTTTAATTGATCTAAAAACGCCTTGACGTCTTCGGTCATCAATTCGACACCATAAGCATCTGCTGGTTTTGAAGAACTGCCGTGACCTCTCAAATCTAAAGTTATGACGCGATATCTCTTAGAAAAGAAAGGGACTTGTGAGTCCCAATCTTTTTTTGTTGATCCCAAACCATGAAGCATGAGCAGCACTTTTCCGTCGCCATGATCTTCATAATCAAGTTCAATATTATTAACATGTATTTTTGACATGGTATAGAAACTTAATTGGTTTGTGATATTTATTTCTTAAAGAAGTTGATGTTATACTTTAATTCAAAAGAAACCAATGTGCTTATGACTGGCGAGGCCACAAACTCTCTGATTTCAGCGTTGAATAAGTTGGTAACGTTAACACCTAACGATAAGTTGTCATTAAAGTGATAACCTGCGTTGGCATCTACCGTGAATCCACCTAACTGACCGTAGTTCCATGTTCTTCCAACACGTGCATTTTCAACAATTTCATTGACCCCATCGCCATTCATATCTTGTGTTTTTGCAGCAACATTGATCCCTGAGAAGAAATCATATTTTTGTACATAACGGCCATAAGCAGCTGCATAAAACTTTCCTTTATTGTAATGAAGTCCTAAGCTGAATTTGTTGTTTGGCGTATTGATAGGCAATTCACTTTCTAATACGATACCATCTAAATTTCCATCATTTGCCATATCATTTAAATCAAGTGTACGACCAAAGTAGGAATAGTTAAAAACACCTCTGAAGCTATCATTAAAATAATAATTGAATCCAACATCAAATCCGTAAGTATCCACATGGCCAAAGTTTAAATAGGTTAAGACAAGCGCACCATTACTTCCTGGAACAACATCTCCTATTGGTTTAGCTCCTACATGTGTTACAGGGCTGCTAGCGGCAACGTTAACCAATGGACTGATAAAATTATCAGAGACGTTGTAATAAGCGTTCGTATCAATAAACAATTTGTCAGACAGTTTCCCTTTATATCCAATTTCGTATGAATTGATGGTCTCTACATCCAACCTAGGAATTTTAGTACCGTTAGCCAATGTAAATCCTTCACCATTACCTAATACCAATCCTCCGAATAGTTTTCCTTTTAGATTTAAAATTGATGGCACTGCAATACCTTTTCCATAGGTAATTCTGAAAGTTCCATTATTAACTTTTTTGGTAATCGCTAATTTTGGGATAAAGTTGGTGCCATATAAATCATGATTATCTATACGTCCACCTGCCAAGAATCCCCAACCGGTTTCTTCTAACTTATATTCCAATTGGGTATAAACGCCTGTTTGTCCTAAATCGATTCCGCCTTCATCCAAAAGATACGTCCCTTTGGAGTCTGCCATGTCTTTTTGGTATTGTGCACCTGCCGTTAAATAGAAATCATCCCAATTGTTATTATACTGGGCTTCTGCATTAAATCGTCTAGAATCATCCACAAACAATGCGCCTCGCTGCAATGCGATCCCATTGCCCTGACCTTGGCCTAATTGAAACCATTGTTCCAAATATGAACGCTCACTTGCCTCTTGCTCAGAAAAACCATTGTTTATAAACGACACATAATTCTGTGTACGCTGGTTCATAGCATAAGTGTCATCGGTTTTACTCCAGGTGTAGTAAGTATTTGCGAAAAAGTTTTTAGAAACAAATTTTAATTGCGCTTCCGTAATTCTCCAATCCTTAATTTGATTGCGACCCGCACTGGTTACTCCAATATTGCTACTGTTACTGTGACCATAATATCCGGTAAGCTCAGAACCTTCGGTTGGTTTATAGTTTAAGGTAGCACCATATTTTTGCGAGGTAAAATCACGATCTAAATCCAACTCCTTGTAACCTTTTGTCCCTACATAAACTGAATCCGTATAATCGAATTCAGTCCCTTGAGCTCTTTCAAAGTGAACTTTGTAGGCAAACTTATCATCAATGATTTGAGCATGTCTGACACGTCCTGTGAATACATTTTGATTTCCTGCGCCTATTGCAAACGTTGTTCCTTCAGAAGTTCTTGGGTTTTTAGTGATTGTACTTACCAATCCGTTATGTGCATTCGGCCCGTATAGTGTTCCGTTTGGACCAAGAAGGATTTCAACACGTTCAATATCATCCTTAGAAATGGTGGTAAAAGAACCCATAGGTAATCCCGTGGCAATCAATGTAGATAAACGATCATCCGTAACTTGTAAATTCTTTGAATTGAATGCTGAGTTAAAACCTCTAATATTGATACCAGTACCTAAAACACCAGCTCTCACAAAATCAACCCCTTTTTGTCTTGCAGCCAACTCGCCAATGTTGAAGCTTGGGAATTCTTCAATATCTCGCGCAGTAATAACGTTTACCGTCGCTGGTACATCTGTAATTTTCTGTGGTTTTTTATTGGCCGTTAAGATCACTTCATCCAAAACGGTATCTGAATCTTTTAACGACGCATCTAGCTTTGTCGTCTGGCCAGAATTTACCATAACACTTTTGGTCGACGTTTCGTAACCAATGTAGGACACCGCCACATTATAAGTGCCAGCAGCAACGCTTTCAATAGAATAGCGACCGTCAAAATCAGTCATGGCGCCTTTATTTAAACTTCTAATAGATACAGTTGCTCCAGATAAAGGCATCCCCTTCGCATCTGTAATTAATCCACTGATACTCCCAGTGTCTTGTGCGTTGACCACAAAAGAACCGAAAAGAGTTAATAATAAGAGTAGTTTTTTCATAATGAAGAAATATTGATTGAGTTATTTATACGGCAATCTATTATGAATTAGAAGACCATGCTTTGTGAAAACTAAAGCTTTTAAGTGTGACTATTATAGGTGTTTACGAACATGTTGAATCACAATATATTGTTAATCAACAAGTTATACTTAAAAATTATATGTATGACTTTAGTTTTAAAAAAGCCTCAGGTAAATTTTTAGAAAGCTTATCAATGACCTTGATCATCAATTGTTTTTGATTGGTAGTCGCCTGAATCCCTATGATGGGTGCTTTAATTTCATCCAATAATCGCGTGGAATTGATCTTGCCTTCCATATATCTGGACAAGGAAATGCTCCATGAGATATTAGGAACATAGTTGTTTTGCTTTTGACGTTCTTTCTCTTTCTCGATGAGGTCGAATTTAGCAGCTATTTTCAGCACTTCTTCGTAATTTTCCTGGGCGATCAGGGTACTGATATAGGACGTAAAAAAGTGATGCCAACGGTGTTTGAGGACTTCATTTTTGTATTTTCTCAAAAATGTCTTGGCGGTTGCTTCGGCTATACTGTTTTTTTGAAGTTCAGATAAGACGCGGATTTGGTACGAACAATAACCGATTTTTTGATGGTAATTATGGGTTTCCTTATACAGATCCTTGTGCTTTTCCAATAAGGAAAAGGCTTTTTCGGGTTTGTTATTTCGCAATAAAATCGCCACCAAATTATTCAAATACATCAAGGTGTCGTTGTTGTCCTGACGGATGGACAAATAGCCATAAAACTCAGCTTCCTTAAACTCATCCTGTTTGGAATGCAACAAAACCCGATTCGCATAATAATTAGATAATAAACGTCTGGAGTACATGGAACCTTCACTAAAGTAAACATCAATTTGGTCAAAAAGCGCTTTTAATTTTACGTTTTCATTATAATTAGTGTACATAAAAGCCAACAAAACAAAGGCCTGATACCTATTCTTCCCGTTGATGGAATCATCTTTAAAAACCTTTAACAGCCACTTTTCCAAATGCTTGGTTTCGTTGTTGTTTGAGGTATATTGATTGGTAATTTCAGTGGTGGCATCGTAGAGCTTTTCTTTGATCTCATGTACTTTATTATAATGCGCTTTGTAGGTTTTTATAAAGTCGGCCACGATTTGATGATCCTTATACCGCATCCGTACCAAAAGATAGGATTTGTATTCTTTGGCAAGATCATAGAGGTTGTGAAAGCTAAAGTCGATCGTTTTATACGATGCGATATAGTTCAGGAATTGGCGTTCTTCATCGGAAGCAATCGCATCGGTCAGGATTTTTTGGTTTAAAGACATGATCCAATTAATATTGGCGTCCACATCGATACTTTCCAATTTCTTTTCAACCCAATCCTTTATATAGGAATATTTTCGCTTATCGATGCTGGTATCAAAATCTTTAGGCGCGTTTTGAGACAAGGCATTGGCGATGACCAACTGAATGATTTGAAGCTTTTCATCTTCTACAAACTGATATTGCGTTTCGAGGTATTTGGCTTCGTTTGGAAGAATGGATTTACTAAACTCTGTGAATTTTTTAAGCTTTGTTTTCATTTCTCATCTACAAATTTCTGGATGAGGGCGTTAACTTCCTTTGGTTTTTCAAACTGTACAAAATGTCCGGCATCTTTTATAAATTCCAATTTCGAATTTTTAATTTTCTCTAAGGCGATATTTCCAACCGCCACGGTCGTCAAGGTCG
>NZ_JBDSLS010000209.1:0-13385 GCF_039916245.1 Gelidibacter sp. | reverse complement strand
ATGAATCGCTTGTTTCGCGGCTTCTACGGTTTTAGCATTGTTGCCAATAAAAATTTGGTCATTAACTACAATTACAGGTCGGCTCAAAAAGGTATAATGTTGTAGAATGTACTTTTTAAAATCCTTTTCTGTCAGATTTTGGTCCTTAAGTCCTAAGGCTTTGTACTGTTGGGCACGTTTGCTGAATAGGGATTCGTAACTGCCCGAAAGCTTATGCAGTTCTTCTAATTGAGTAGGAGTAATTTGTTCGGTTTTAATATCTTGGAGAATGAAATCAGATGGTAACTCTAAAGTCTTCATGATTCGGATACAGGTACTGCAAGTTTTTAAATAATATATTTTTTTCAAAACGATTGATTTAATGATGATATAATAAGGGTTGGTGTTAGAGTGAAATGCGTGTAAATAGAGTGTCTTTTTATGGATTTACTTTCAATACATCCTTGATTTTGCTGTAAGGCAATAGGATTTCTGTAATGCCTTGCGCATAAGACGCAATTTCGTAATTGTTATAAAGAAGCACCAAGCCATCTTCGGTAAACCCTATATTGGAAGGAAGTTGAAAGCCTTCACCAAAGAAAAAATCTTCAATGGTCTCGTTGTTGTCTTTGGGTTTTGTTTGGTCTTTAAATGCTTTTTCAGCAATCTTTTTGAATTGAGCTTGATTGCTGATGATGTCATTTTGATCTAACATTGCTCCAGTTTCAGGATTAAAGTTGAGAAAGGTAACCCCACCGTTGCCATGGGCGCCGCCAGTGTCAATATACGTTTGAAGACTCACGCAAATAACCTCTGGAGATTCATAGATCACTTCCCCGTCAATTTTTACTTCCCATTTTTGGCTGCTGTCCTGAAAGTCTTTTTTGAACGCTTTGTATTCCTTGTCAAACTCCGAAATGGCTTCAGTAACCGACATGTTGTTTTCATGAGTTTCAGCCATGTTCATTTCACTGGCAATGACGTGTTCAATTTGGTGATTTATTTTTTCAGCAATAGCTTTTGTACCGATGGCTTTTGGGTAGTTAATGACAATTGAGGCGTCTTCTGATTTCTCAATAAGTTGTGGCTCAAATTTCAGTTTAACGTCCTTGTTACAGGCCGAAATTATTAAGGCAATTATAAAAAGTAAGCTTATTTTTTTCAAGGTTTCTGGGCATTTATTAAACAATCAATAAAGGTATTACATCCTTTTGTAACCAACCAATTAAAGATTAGATTTGTTATCAATAAAATTATGTTTTATGAAGTTCAACACAAAAACCATTCACGGCAATCAAGAACCTGACAAGGCCTACGGCGCTGTAATGCCACCAATATATCAAACCACGACCTATGCGCAATTGACGCCTGGAGGTCATAAAGGGTATGAATATTCCAGAAGTGCCAATCCCACGCGGACGGCTTTGGAAAATTCATTTGCTAGTATTGAAAACGGCAGCCATGGTTTGGCGTTTGCATCTGGTTTGGCGGCTATTGATGCGGTCATTAAGCTTCTCAAATCAGGAGATGAGGTTATCTCCACAAGTGATCTTTACGGCGGAACATACCGGTTGTTCACAAAGATTTTTGAAGGGTTTGGGATTAAATTCCATTTTGTTTCCATGGAAAACGCATCAAAAATTGAATCCTATATCAAGGACAGCACCAAGTTGATTTGGATCGAAACGCCTACAAATCCGATGATGAATATTATTGACATTAAAGCGGTCGCAGAGGTTGCCAAAAAGCACAATATTTTGTTAGCGGTTGACAATACTTTCGCGACGCCGTATTTGCAACAACCGTTGGATTTAGGTGCTGATATTGTAATGCATTCGGCTACAAAATACTTGGGAGGCCATAGTGATGTGGTTATGGGGGCACTGATTGTAAATAATGAAGACTTAGCAAAAAGATTGTATTTTATCCAAAATGCAAGTGGTGCGGTGTGCGGACCGCAGGATAGTTTTTTGGTGTTGCGTGGGATAAAAACCTTGCACGTTCGAATGCAACGGCATTGTGAAAATGGAAAGGCGGTTGCTGAATATTTAAAAAAGCATCCAAAAATAGGAGACGTGTATTGGCCAGGTTTTGAAGATCATCCCAATCATGCTATTGCAAAAGCACAAATGAAGGATTTTGGAGGCATGGTGTCCTTTACCACAAAAGGAAATAATTATGAGGAAGCCATAAAAATCGTAGAAAAACTCAAAATCTTCACATTAGCGGAATCCTTGGGCGGTGTAGAATCTCTCGCTGGACATCCAGCCAGTATGACCCATGCCAGCATTCCTAAAGCAGAACGTGAAAAAACAGGGGTTGTCGATTCTTTAATAAGACTGAGTGTTGGTATTGAAGATATACACGATTTAATAGCCGATTTAGAACAGGCGATAGGGTAGTTAAACGCTGATTATATTAACAAAAACGACCGAGAAGCTTAAACTTGGTCTTTTGTTATGTAATGAAATTCTTGGTTTTATTCCAAATAGTAAACATAGCCAACATTCAACCACATCAAATAATCATTTGATTTGTTAGACGGTAATTTATGGTTTAAACCATCCACTTTATCGCTGAAATAATGTTGCCATCTTAAGTCGATTATTAAATCCGACAAATATGTCAATTTATAACGTGAGCCAACACTTCCTACAATGGAGAAAGCTATGCCGTTTTTAGAGGTTATGAACTTAGGATCTCTGACCGTTCCATCCGAATAGCGGTACCATGGGGTATAAAAATTATCCAGATTATTGGGATTCCCATCACCATAAGAGGTGAATACTTTAGGATTGTATGCCGTAAAATGGACGCCGAAACTGATAAAAGGAGTCAGGACATTTCGTGCATATGAAAACTCCTTAAGGCTAAAAGGAAAATACTCTAACTGCATTCCAATATCAAAATTATTGGACTCCCCGGAATGCGCTCTTAACTTGTCGGCATATTCCCCTGTTTTCTCCGGAGCTACCCATTTTCCGAAATGGTTTAGTTCGGTTTTATTCCAAGAAATTTCGCTACGTACTTTAAAATGATCGAAAAAATATCTGTAAGGATCATAACGACTCCCTCTGTATTCAAAGTTCATGAAATGTACAAGACCTACACCAAAACCTGTATTACCAGCGTTGGTTTCAAAATCACGGCGTTCGCCAAAATCAGATTGAAAAGCTACAGGACCGGCTATTATACCTATCTCATTTGAAAACCATTTTTGTGCAACCCCATTTGAAATACCCATAATAAAAATAGATATAAAGGTTATCTGTTTCAAACTAAGCGCCATATAGTTTATTTTATTAATAGGGAGTTGGTGTTAACAAATATATGAAAACTGACTTAACTTCCAAACAAAACATTCACAACGTGAAGGTTGTGTAAAGAGATTTAATTTGAGTTTTGAGATATTGATTTTTTTGACCTCTCTTTTCATCAGAAATCCTATAAAAGGATAATGAATGCAGGTTGAATTATGAAATATGTAATTTTAATTAGTTGTTTCAGTATTTGGTTAAGAATAATTTACTGTTAACCTTGATATGGCGTATATTTGTAGGTATAAACGGTGTAATTGCTGATAATAAATCAATATATGAGAGAGAAAATCGCATCCTTTTTAGATTACGTGAAAAAAAACAATAACAACGAACCAGAATTCTTGCAAGCGGTACATGAAGTGGCCGAAACCATTCTCCCTTTTATAGAAGAAAATCCTAAATACCAAGGTAAAATGTTATTGGAGCGTATGGTAGAACCTGAGCGTACGATTATTTTTAGGGTTCCATGGGTTGATGATAAAGGCAATATCCAAGTAAATAGAGGCATTAGAGTGGAGTTCAATTCTGCTTTAGGTCCTTTTAAAGGGGGATTGCGCTTTCATCCAACGGTAAACCTGAGTATTCTTAAGTTTTTAGGATTTGAACAAACGTTTAAAAACTCGCTCACAACACTTCCCTTGGGTGGTGGTAAAGGTGGTTCTGATTTTGATCCGAAAGGGAAAAGTGATAATGAAGTGATGCGTTTTTGTCAGTCTTTTATGAATGAATTGTATCGCCATATAGGTGCCAATACAGATGTTCCCGCAGGAGATGTTGGCGTTGGGCCACGAGAAATTGGCTATATGTTTGGTCAGTATAAAAAAATAAGAAATGAGTTTACCGGAATTTTGACTGGGAAAGGAATTGCTTATGGCGGTTCTTTGATCAGACCAGAATCCACCGGTTATGGTTGTGTGTATTTTGTTAAAAGTATGCTGGCCGTTCAAAATGACACCTTACATGGAAAAACAGTTGTCATATCTGGTGCAGGAAACGTGGCGCAATATGCTTGTGAAAAAGCAACAGAATATGGCGCAAAAGTATTGGCTATGTCTGATTCTTCGGGTTATATTTATGATCCTGATGGGATAGATGCTGATAAGTTGGCGTTTATAATGGATCTCAAAAATGTGAAACGTGGTCGAATAAGTGCTTACACAGAAACCTATTCCTCAGCAACATTTCATGAAGGGCGTCCATGGGCAGTAAAGTGTGATATTGCTTTGCCATGTGCCACCCAAAACGAACTGGATGAGGAAGAGGCTAAAACACTTATTAAAAACAAGGTTATTTCTGTTGCAGAAGGTGCTAATATGCCATGCACTCCAGAAGCCATCGAAGCATTTCAAAAAGCAAAGGTTTTATTCGGACCAGGAAAAGCTGCAAACGCTGGTGGTGTGGCAACCTCGGGATTGGAGATGAGTCAAAATGCCTTGAAACTAAGTTGGGATAGAGAAAAAATCGATGGGAAATTAGTGGATATTATGCACAACATCCATGAATCCTGTGTGACATATGGTAAACAAGAGGATGGCTTTATTGATTATGTGAAAGGGGCAAACATCGCTGGTTTTGTCAAAGTAGCAGATGCCATGTTGGCTCAGGGTGTGGTTTAATATCATAAAAGATAAAAGATTAGCGGCTTCCATAAGAAATTTGGGAAGCCTTTTTTATGTTCTTGAGATGAATAGTTCAAAATTGTCGTTAGTAATAAATATCTTTGACTTCTATTAGTGTGCTATGATAAAACAGATTACAACGGTTTTTCTATTTTTTTGTGCCTTTTCATCTCATGCGCAGGATTTCTCAGCATTATGGCAAGGTTATTTTTCTTATCATAATATCAAGGATGTTACCATAGGCAATAATAAAGTTTACGGGGCTTCTGAAAATGCCATTTTCACCTATGATTTGTCAAGCAAGGACATGGAGACCATAACCACGATTGAAGGGTTGACAGGTCAAACCATTACGACCATTGCCTATAGTGAGGCTTACGAAATCTTATTGATTGGTTATGTAAACGGACTCATTGAGGTTGTTTCGGGCTCAGAGAATAAGATTTTATCGGTAGTCGATATTGTGGAGAAGCAAACCATTCCTCCCAATCTGAAACGCATCAACCATTTTAATATTCATAATGGGGTGGCTTATGTTTCTACAGATTTTGGAATTTCTGTTTACGATTTACAAGGCCTTGAATTTGGTGATTCCTATTTTATCGGCAACGGCGGCAGTCAAATTAAGGTCAATCAAACTACAATATACAATAATGCCATTTATGCGGCCTGCGGAAACAATAGCGCTATAAAAAAAGCGCAATTATCAAACCCAAATCTTATTGATTATCAACAGTGGCAAACCTTAAATAATGGGAATTTCATTTCGGTTGAGAGTGTGGGAGATCGCTTGTATGCGGTTAATGCCAATGCCGTTATTTATGAAATTTCAAATGACGTATTTACAAATTTATTTAGTTATTCAGATGTACCCTTGGACACTAAATCAATGAATAATAATTTGGTCGTGACCACAAAAAATAATGTTTACGTCTATAATAGCGCCTTTGTGCAATTGGCGAAAGCATCGTTGACCTCCAACTATAATACGCTTTTCACGAGTGCAACGGTTACAAATGAACATGTTTACATAGGAACAAGCTCACTTGGAGTTCTTAAAACATCCATGGCAGACCCTTCCAATTATGAAACGATAAGACCTGATGGGCCACTTATGAACGATGCTTTTAAAATTGAAGCTGGAAATAATAATGTTTGGGTGACCTTTGGCGATTATACGCAATCCTATAATCCGGATCCTGTTCGTAGTTATGGAGTAAGTCATTTGATTGGGGAATTCTGGAAAAATATCCAATACGATAATCTTTTAACCGCTAAGAATCTAAATTATATCGCGGTTAATCCTTTCAATCCATCTCAAGTTTTTATTAGTGCCTTTCAGCAGGGTATTTTAGAGCTTAATAATGATATGCCCACCATATTGCTAGATCAAAACAACAGTGGACTGGAATCGTTAATTCTGCCAGGTTCGCCATCTTATTTTTCTGTACGGATATCAGGATCTGAGTTTGATAGAAATGGGTTGTTATGGATAATGAACAGTCGTGTAGATAAGGCTTTAAAATCTTATAATCCCAGCACAAAACAATGGAAAGGCTATAGTTTTAAAGAAATTATAAAGGATGCTTTACTTGATGAATTGGGTTTTGGCGATTTGGCAATTGACAGAAATGGCACCAAGTGGATCGGTTCCTTTTACAAAGGTCTCATCGGTTATAATGAAAACGGCAACAAAATTAGAAACTTGAATTCTGAAGAGCAAAACATGCCCAATAATGTGGTGAGTGCGGTTGCAGTTGACAATAATAATCAAATTTGGATTGGGACTATTAAAGGCCTGAGGGTACTTTATAATACGGCCAACTTTTTTGACGCACCCAATCCGACGGTTAAGGAAATTGTCGTTCTTGACGATGGTATTCCTCAAGAGTTGTTGTCCAATCAATACATTACTGATATAAAAGTAGATGGGTCCAATAATAAATGGATTGGAACTTTAGATGCTGGCCTTTTTTATTTTTCTCCTGATGGTCAACAAACCATTCATCATTTTACAACCAAAAATTCCCCATTGCCTTCCAATTTTATTAAGGACATTTCCATAGATGCCCAAAACGGAAAGGTCTATATCGCGACGTCCAAAGGGCTCGTTTCTTTTTATTCAGGAGGTTCCAAAGCTGAGGAGGTATTAGCAAATGCCTTCGCCTATCCTAATCCAGTACGGCCAGAATATGATGTTTTAGGTGCCAACAATTTGAATGATATTAATAAGGGCGTTAAAATTAAAGGCATTACTGAAAATGTCAATATCAAAATCACGGATATTGAAGGCAATCTGGTTGCTGAAGCACAGTCTAGAGTTAATTTAAGATCGTCTCGTTCCAGTTATAATTTTGCCATTGATGGCGGAACTGCCATCTGGAACGGTAAAAACTTGGCCAATAATATTGTGGCTTCCGGGGTTTATTTAATCATGATTTCTGATTTGGATTCTTTTGAAACCAAAGTCTTAAAATTGTTGATTATTCGTTAATCTGAATCATTCAAGAAAATTATGTTAGTTAAAACCAACGCCATTGTCCTTTCCAAAATAAAATATGGAGACCATGATGTGATTGTAAAATGTTATACCAAAAACAGAGGTGTGGTTAGTTATTTGTTGCGAGGGGTTTTAAAAAGCAAAAAGAGCAACTCTAAAATTGCCTATTACCAATCCTTGTCACAATTGGAAATTGAAGAGAATTTCAAGCCAAACCAGACCTTGCATTATATTACAGATGTCAAGTTAAGTGTGCCTTACAAAAGCATGCACACCAATATCTTAAAAGCTG
This sequence comes from Gelidibacter sp., assembly GCF_039916245.1. GTDB lineage: Bacteria > Bacteroidota > Bacteroidia > Flavobacteriales > Flavobacteriaceae > Gelidibacter. Next base: position 5,675 of record NZ_JBDSLS010000209.1, on the reverse strand, counting down.
CTATTGTGATGTTTTTGTCAGAAGTTTTGACAACCAGTTTAAGGGAAGAAGAAGCTAATTTGTTATTATATGAATTTTTAGAAACTTCCTTACAGTGGCTCGATCATGAAACCGAGTTTGCGAATTTTCATTTGTTGTTTTTATTGGAACTCTCCAAGCACTTAGGTTTTTATCCAGATACTTCCCAATTGGATTTTCCGTATTTTAATTTGCGATCTGGAAGTTTCGAACTGAAGCCTCAAAGTCCCTATACGGTTTCAGGAGAAAATTTATTATTTATCAAACAACTCTTAAGTATAAAATTTGATGAATTAAACAGTGTGAAATTGAATTCAACTCAAAGGCAGACTTTATTGAACTTGATGCTGTTTTATTTTGAATTGCACCTGTCAGATTTCAGGAAACCAAAATCTCTTCAGGTTTTGAATCAGGTGTTTAGCTAAATACAATTATGTCAGTTTTGGTATGATTATTTTAATGACGCTTTATGGCGCGTTTGATGATTATTTGTCCGTTAGAAAGTTCTATTTTGGCAATATAGGCTGTTTGACTTAACTGGTTTAAATCATAAACTTCGGAACCGCTATTACCTTTTAAAAAGTATAAACTTCTTCCTAATAGATCCATGATTTCAACAGACTTGATGGTTAAGTTATGTCCGATCGAAAATTGAATTTGTCCGTTGCTGTGTTCAATAATGGAAAGGTCTTTGGTGTTTAAAGAAATTTCATTTCCAGATAAAGTTTCATTTTGAAAAACAATCACGAAACGATTATTAAAGTCGCCAGTTTCTGATGTGAAATTGTATTCAGCACTAGAGAGGTCGTGGTAAATATTCAGTAGATTATCTTTAAGATAGATGGTGTTTTCATTAAAGAATTTGCCTTGTAATTGGGCAATGGACAATTTATATACGGTTGGTTGTGTTATGGAAGATTTAAATCCAATAGGTATTTCTTCATCTAAAGATAAGCTATGAACAGATTTTCCCTGAATAGCATATTTCTTATTGCTTTCCACGATTTCCGTGTAAATGATAGCGCTTAAACCGCTCGACAGATTGCGTTCCACATCATAGGCAAATCCATCCACGCCATTAGTGGCGCCTTCCACATAAGCCATTAGGATTTGATTGAATACGCCATTGTCGGAAGTGAGGTCGATCCAGAATTTGTTGGCTAAAGTGTCTGTTCCATTTCTGTAAAATTTAGAATTGCTCGTGTCATCGGCCATTCTCATAGAGTTATTGAAAGTCAGTGTTCCGCCAGAATTAATCCCAATGACAAAGAAACCCTGACCAGAAGGGATGAAGTCAGAAGGAATTCCTGATTTACCACCTGCAATATTTCCGCTTCCTGTGCTAATAATCGCATAATCATTTTGACTAAAATTGAGCACTTGATTCCCTGGATTGCTAGCCAATGGAGGTCTTGCTTGAGACCATAGGTAAGCGGCTCCGCTAATGACGTCCGTGTTTTCGCTATGGACTAATTTGAAATCAATAGCAGAAGCGTAGGGATTGCCGATAAAGTTCCAATCATTCCAAGGTGTAGAATTATTGCCATGAATGCTGACAGAAATATCACCAGTGTTAAATTCGCCATTAAATACAGAAGTATCAACCCGTGGAAAGGTTCCTGAGTTATTAGATGTAGAAGCGTAGCCTACACCTGGTAACATCCGTCCTGAAGCGAACTGCCAATCGTCGCCGTTATCATCGACATCATCAGCATTGGTGTCTTCAAAATTTGAAGCCTTAAAATAGAAACGTCTGCTAGGAGATGCCATGCTCAAAACGAACTCCGCAGTTTCATTGGTTACAGGGGAGCTCCAATACGTGTAATCATACCAATGTTGCTTTTCTGAGGTCGATTTATTGACGCTTGAAGTCCCTGAGTTTCTTAAAGTGAAAGTCCCTGAATCAATACCATCGCCTCTTTGCACTAAGGCGGCCTTAGTCTCAACAACCAGATTCCCATTTACAATGACATCGTTTATTGCTTCCACATAATAGTTGTCGGTGATATTTAATGTGTATCCCGAATTTATAATCAGGCTACAGACGGTAAAACTTCCTGTGGCTGGAGTGGTGGTGTAATTACCATTAAGAATGGCGACGGTACTCGTGTTTGGTGCTGTCGGTGTCCAGCTATTTCCATTCCAAGTGGTGGTGTCAATTTTTAGACGGACTGCATTGCTTGCGGTATAGCAGGTTACAGAATTTTCTCGCACTTGTGCATAATATTGATAAGCGTCAAAATCAATGGTGTTTAGGATGGTTAAACTTTCGCTTTGTTGCCCGGAGTAATCCGGATTCGTATCTAATATTTCTATCCAATTTGATGTTCCTGGCGCATTGTAATGCCATTGATAGGCTAGAGGAAAACCACCGTCAAGACCTTCAGTCGCTAAAACCGATAGAGTTGCTGTTACTGCACATGTAGAGTTTGGTGCTAATGGCTGAAGAGTGATAGTAGGAGGATTTCCACCTGAATAATCATAAAATCCAATATCCGAATAATCGTTGGTGCCACAAGATCCCCGACCAGATCCTACCCAATCGATAATGTTCCAATCGTTGAGGTTAAAATCAGGATTGGGAAGAGATGTGGCCGAATTTAAGCGTCTAAAATTAAACCCACGATCTCCTGTGATGATGGTCGCATCCATCCAGGTCTTGTCCATATATACCCCAAATTGATCAACAACTATCGTGCCTCCAGATTTTAGTAACCGGATGGCATCATGCTCATTGTCTTTCTTATTTATCCCACTCACTCCGCTAGTTTGATGAGCAAATTGACCATTTCCTCCAGTTTGAAGGCAAGAGTTGGTATCACTTGGGTTGCTTACTACGCCAATAGCGATAATATAAGTTGAGTTATTTGGCAAATTGAAAGAATTAAGCACGATGGTACTGCTAGGAGTTGCCGCTCCATTGCTGTAGATGCCTATTGAATAACCTCCTAATGCTATTGCGGAGCCAGTTCCGTTATAAATCTCCACATAACTGAGCCCGCCAACAGTTGCATCGGTTACTTCACTGATAAATAAGTCCGAAAGATAGGCTATGCTTTCACATCCGCTAATGCGATTATCTATAACTGTAAAGGAGGTTGTGCTTGTACAGTTAAGATTATTTTTTATGACAATATTACCTGTGGTGGCATTGGCCGGAATGGTCACTTCTATGGTGTTCTCATTAATGAACGTTGTTGGCATTGAAATACCGTTGATGTGCGCTATTGTTGAGCCATCGAAATGTGTTCCAGTAATTGTCGCAATTGTACCTGTCGGGCCAATTGAGGGAGTAATGGTGTTGCTCGTGGTGACACAAAGTCCCGTACCACGGATTGCAAAAGTATAGGGATTTTCATCCCTATCGTTATTCACAATGGAAACTGTCGCATTTCTAACACCCACTACCAAAGGAGAGAATTGAATTTCTAAAATCGAGAATTCTCCCGGAAGAATGGTTGTGTCAGGTATTTTGGTTATCATAAAATCTCCAGGATTTACACCTGTGATGTACACGCTAAAAACAGTCAAATCTAAATTCCCAAGATTGCGAATACGATAGGATTTTGATTGGGACGCCTCTATATATTGCGCAGCGAACAGTGTGCCGTCTGTACCTTGAGGGGTCGAGTTGCCATTCCCAATTTCTGGAAAAGTACCCACGTTGCCCTCAACTCTGATTTCTGGTGTGATAACATGTAGCACTCCGGAAATATAGGTAGTTCCATCCCAAAAATTTCCGTCAGAGCCATCTGCTAGAATACCACCATATAGCCAAGCCCCACCATTCAAGCTGAAACGTGTGGCGTAATAATACGTTCCGGCTGTGGTTATAGCACTGCCTAAGTCGGCAGCATATTCGTCATTCTGTCCAGAATTGCAATTACCGCAGGCTGCATTATAACTGGCAGGAATCCAATTTGTCCAGGTTCGCGGATTGGAATTGCTTGTGCTGTAACCAACTTGCGCGACAATGCCTGCGCCTTGTCCTGCGCCTGGAGTAACGGCTTGTTCATAAACTTGGCCATAGACGGCAAAAGGATTTCCTAAATTGATGGTGCCCATACCAGGAAATTGTAAGTTGCAGAAGTCAACGGTATCCACACTTAATATCCCGCTGACGTGAGATGTGCCATTCCAAAAACCTCCACCAGTAGTACTATAGCCGCCATAGCGATAAGGGCCGCTGTCTATTTGAAATCGGCTGGCGTAATAATAATTGCCAGAAGGTAGCATTGATCCAATGTTGGCGACATATTCGTCATTATTGCCAGAAGCTACATTGTTGTAGGTTGCCGTAACCCAATTGGTCCATGTATTCGGATTAGTGTTCGTTGAACTATAGCCAATCCAGGCTTCTATATTTGTACCTTGTGAAAACGACGTTTCTGTTACGCCAGCCTCATACACTTGTGCATACACATTGAATGCTGTGCCCACGGTAATATTGCCATTTTGGGGAAACTGAAGATTACAGAAATCTACAAAGTTGGTAGAAGTGACCATTCCTGAAAGATTTATATCATCAATTCGAAATTGTGTGGAAGCAGAAGTTTGTGTAAAACGTATCCTTAAATTATTGGTACTAGGAATAGTGCCAATTGGCGTTATCAAAATCCAATGTGCAGTGCCATTTCCAGTTGCTCTTGAATAGTTCAACGGTGTGTACGTTATCCCGTCAGCACTGACCTCAATGGCCAGTTCATTATTGCCGGCAATCGCGCTTTTATAATGTCCCAGAGTAAGGGTCAAGTCTGAAAAGCCAATGGTGTTTATTTCAGATATTTCGAAGTATCTACCAATAGTGTTAGTGAAAAAAACATTTCTTCCACCAGAAGCATTGGCATACCCCGAAGAAGTAGTGCTGGTTCTGGTGTCGGCATCACCAATAAAAGTTTGAATTTCAGAGTTCTGAAAAGTTGAGGCTGCGATCGAAGTAATGGGTTCCGTACGAGTACCCATATTTTCAGAGAAAATTGTCACTTGTCCAAACACGGACAAAACAGAACATAGCAACACGATAAATACCAGGGAGTATTTTTTTTTCATAGTGAACGTTTATTAAAATTTGTCGCTAATACAAATACTTAAATATAGACTAAATAACCTTACAATCAGCACGTTGCGATTTTTATAATAATTAATAAATAGTAGCTATTTTTGCATATGGAAACTAAAAAAACCTATACTGTTGAGGAGGCGTTAAAGCGGATGGAGCGTTATTGCAGTTATCAAGAACGCTGTCATAAGGAAGTCACTCAGAAGCTCTATAGTATGTATATGATCCCCGAAGCCATTGATCATATTGTGGTCAAGCTCATGCAGGACAATTTTTTAAATGAAGAACGCTACGCGAAAGCCTTCGTCAGCGGGAAGTTCAGAATTAAAAAATGGGGAAAACAACGCTTAACACGCGAACTCAAGCAAAAGGATATCGGGAAAACATTAATCACCATGGCGCTCCAAACCATAACCGATCAGGACTATATCGAAACCTTTGATGCACTCGCCGAAAAAAAAGCGGAAACCATCAAAGAGACCAATCTTTTAAAGAAACGAAAAAAACTAGCCGATTACCTCCTTTATAGAGGTTGGGAAAGCCATTTGGTGTATGATAAGGTCAATGAGCTTTATAGGTATTAGGCAATAGGGATTAG
>NZ_JBDSLS010000208.1:0-11328 GCF_039916245.1 Gelidibacter sp. | reverse complement strand
GCAAAAGTTCGTGTGGAAGGTCTTCGTGATTACGGATCGGCGTTAAGTCCATTTAATGCGTTTCAAATCATTCAAGGTTTGGAAACTTTAGAATTACGTATCAAACAACACAGTAAAAATGCTTTGGAATTGGCCAAATGGCTTCAAGAGCAAGAGGAAGTCACTTGGGTAAATTATCCAGGTTTGGAATCAAGTCCTTATAAAGCGTTGGCTGATCAATATCTGCCGGAAGGCAAAAGTGGCTTGGTTACTTTCGGTGTTACTGGAGGTTATGAAGCGGCTAAAATAATTGCAGATGAAACCAAGTTGTTCTCATTGCTCGCTAATATCGGCGATACCAAATCACTCATCATTCATCCAGCAAGCACCACGCACCAACAGTTGCCGGACGAAGCTCAGGAACTTACTGGAGTTACAAAAGATTTAATTCGTTTGTCGGTCGGTCTAGAGGATATCGACGATTTAAAAGCTGATTTAAAACAGGCGTTTAAACTAGTTAGTGAATCTGTTTTGCAGAATTCAGCTAACTAATAAACCCCTAAATCATGAGCGAATTAACATTTAGTGTAAAAGGACACAGTGCTTCTGAGGCCAAATTTATTGCCAAAACCAGACAGTTTAAACTGGTGGTAGATGAACCTGAAGGTTTAGGAGGTACTGATGAAAATGCAAATCTGGTTGAATATATTTTGGCTGGTTTAGCAGGCTGTGTCAACGTAGTTGGGCATTTGGTAGCGAAAGAATTGGGATTCTCAATTAAGAAATTACATATAGAAGTGTCAGGAAACATTAATCCTGATAAATTATTTGGAGTTTCAAATGCTGAAAGAGCAGGTTTTAAGGAAATAGATTTAAAGTTAATTCCTGAGACCGATGCTTCTATTGAAAAATTAGCCGAATGGCTGCGAATTGTTCAAGATAGATGTCCAGTAAAAGATAATTTAACCAACATTACGCCTGTAAAGGTGAGTGTGGAAAAACAATATGCAGTTCAATAGATGTCACAATTAAATTACATCCAAATTCCGAATTATACCTTAGAAAGTGGTAAGACAATTGTTATAAAATTGTCTTACCAACTTTTTGGTAAACCTTTAGGCACGGCACCGATTGTGTTGGTCAACCATGCGTTGACCGGTAATAGCAATGTGGCCGGCGAAGGTGGTTGGTGGCTGGATCTTATTGGCGCTGATAAAGTGATTGACACCAATGTGTATACCATTTTGTCATTCAACATTCCAGGGAATGGCTATGACGGTTTTACTGTTGAGAATTACAAAGATTTCATAGCCAGAGATATTGCCAAATTATTTTTAGAAGGCTTGAAAGAGCTTAAAATCACGAAAGTTTTCGCCTTGATTGGTGGTTCGTTGGGCGGTGGAATTGCTTGGGAAATGGCGTTTTTAGCACCAACTTTAGCAGAACACCTTATTCCTGTAGCAACCGATTGGAAATCGACCGATTGGTTGATTGCCAATTGTCAAATTCAGGAACAATTTTTAGTCAATTCCAGTAATCCAGTTCACGATGCCAGAATGCACGCCATGTTGTGCTACAGAACGCCAAAATCTTTTAAGGAACGTTTTCAACGCAGTAAAAAGGACGATTCGGAAATATTTAATGTAGAGAGTTGGTTGTTGCACCACGGCAATAAATTACAGGAACGTTTTCAGTTATCGGCTTATAAATTGATGAATCAGTTGCTGAAAACCATTGATGTTACCAAAAATAATGGAGACGATCCTAACATTTTAAATGCGATCAATTCAAATATTACCATTGTTGGCGTCGATTCAGATTTGTTTTTTACGGCGGAAGAAAATCGCGAAACTCAAAAGCAATTGGCCTTAATCCATCCGAATGTAACCTATAGTGAAATCAATTCCGATCACGGTCACGATGCGTTTTTAATTGAATTTGATCAATTAGAAAAAATCATTGAACCCATTTTTAGACCAGATACAGCACATAAAAAAATGAAAATATTAAAATTTGGGGGGAAATCTTTGGCCAATGGCGAAGGTTTACAACGAACCCTATCTATCATAAAGAAAAAAGTAGAAGACCATGAAAAAATTGCCGTTGTTGTTTCGGCACGTGGGAATGCTACGGATGAATTGGAAGCTCTTTTGACCAAAGCATCGCATCGAGAAGCTTATCAAGATGATTTTGAAGCGTTCAAAACATATCAATCTGAACCGTTAAAATCTGTTGATTTTACACCTGAGTTTTCAGCGTTGGAAAATATATTCAAAGGCGTAGCGCTTTTGGGCGATTACAGCGATAAAATAAAAGCTGAGGTTTTGGCCGCTGGCGAAATCATTTCGTCTAAATTGATTACAGCCTTACTGAAAGCTGAGCATATCAATGCCAATGCAACCAATGCGACTACATTGATTAAAACAGAAGGCGATTATCTGAATGCACAACCTGTTGAAAAAGCGTCTCGTGAAAATGTTTTGGCACATTTCAAGAATTTCAATGGCACCACAGTGAATGTGGTTACAGGTTTTATTGGGTCGAATTCTAAAAATGAAACGACCTTATTAGGTAGAAACGGGAGTAATTATTCCGCTTCTTTATTGGCGAATTATTTAGATGCTGAAGAGCTTCAAAACTTTACGCACGTCAACGGAATTTATACGGCCAATCCTGATTTGGTGGCCGATGCTCAAAAAATTCGCGAATTATCTTTTGCTGAAGCCAATGAGCTTGCCAACTTTGGAACGAACGTTTTACATGCTAAAACCATCATTCCATTATTAGAGAAAAACATCAAACTTCGGATTTTAAACACCTTTAATCCTGATGATGAAGGCACTTTAATTTCTGCCAAAGCAAATACGAAGGAAGTGACCTCGCTTTCCATTTTGGACAATGTGGCGTTGATCAACTTTGAAGGCCGCGGATTGCTAGGGAAAGTTGGTGTCGATGCTCGAATTTTTAAAGCCTTAAGCCAACATAATATTAGCGTAAGCATTGTTTCGCAAGGTTCTTCCGAGCGTGGCATTGGTTTGGTCATTGATGCCGATAAGGCAACCCAAGCCGTAATTGCTTTGGAGCGTGAGTTTGAAAATGACTTTTACTCACAAGACGTGAGTAAAATTAGCGTAATTGATGACGTGTCCGTAATTTCGATTATCGGAATTGAGTTAGGCTCGTTTCATAAGCCATTCAATGCGTTGATAAAAAATCAGATTACCCCGTTATTATTCAATAATACGGTTACGGGCCGAAACGTAAGTTTGGTGGTCAGAAAAAATCAGCTTCATAAAGCGGTAAACGTGATTCATGGCGAAGTCTTCGGAATTTCCAAGAAAATAAATATTGCGATTTTTGGACATGGCGGAGTTGGTGGTGCTTTAATCAACCAAATTCTAAAATCGAAGGCCGATATCGAAAAGCGAAAAGGTATCAGTTTGAATATTTTTGCAATTGCCAATTCAAAACAAGTGCTATTAAATAAAAAAGGTGCCGATTCTGATTGGCAGAACGCTTTAGAAAACACCCCGAAAGGCTATGCCCTTCAAGATATTATGGACTTTGCAAAAACCCATCATTTAGAAAACCTAATTGCGGTGGACAATACGGCAAGTTCGGAGTTTTATCAAAATTATATTCCGTTGGTGGAAGCTGGATTTGACTTGGTGTCTTCCAATAAAATAGCAAACACGATTTCACACGATTTCTATACCGAACTCAGACGAAATTTGGACGATAACCAAAAGAGTTATTTGTATGAAACTACCGTAGGCGCAGGTTTGCCATTGATTGATACGATTAAGTTATTGCATGAATCGGGCGAGAATATCACACGTATTCGTGGTGTTTTCTCTGGAACTTTAAGTTATTTGTTCAATAATTTTTCGGTTCAGGATCAATTGTTTAGCACGATTATTCAGGAGACGATTGATAAAGGATTTACAGAACCAGATCCTCGTGAGGATTTCTCAGGAAATGATGTCGCACGGAAACTGTTGATTTTAGCAAGAGAGCTCGATTTGCAAAATGAGTTTGAGGATATTTCTGTGGAAAACCTTATTCCAGAAGCTTATAGAGAAATTCCAACTTCTGAATTTTTAAAGCAATTAGATGTTTTGGATGAAAAGTTCCAAGCGATAAAAGACCAACAGAAAGAAGGTCATGTATTGCGTTATGTTGGCGATTTGTCGGGCGATTTGTCACAGGACAAAGGAAATTTGGAGGTCAAATTAGTGTCCATTCCTTTTGATAGTACTTTAGGTCATATCAAAGGTTCCGATGCTATTTTCGAAATTTTCACAGAGTCCTATGGCGAGCAACCTATCGTGATTCAAGGTGCAGGTGCCGGAGCAGAAGTGACCGCTAGAGGCGTTTTTGGAGATATCTTAAGATTATCAAAACATATTAATTAGAAAAGAGCCACTTTCAGGCCAGACCTGTCAGGTTTTCAAAACCTGACAGGTCTTAAAAAATAATCGATGAGCAATTACAAATTCGAAACCGACGCCATCAGAATGCAAATGGAACGTTCAGAATTCATGGAACATTCCACGCCCTTACATTTAACTTCCAGTTTTATTTTTGAAGATGCCGAAGATATGCGCGCGTCTTTCGCTGAAGAAAAGGAACGTAATATCTATAGCCGGTTTACAAACCCGAATACTTCCGAATTTGTCGATAAAATGTGCAAGCTTGAAATTGCGGAAAGTGGTTATGCGTTTGCAACAGGAATGGCTGCGGTATTTTCAACCTTCGCCGCTTTACTTAATGCGGGCGATCATATTGTGTCGGCACGAAGTGTTTTTGGTTCAACCCACACTTTATTTACCAAGTTTCTACCAAAATGGGATATAGAAACCAGTTATTTTAAAGTCGAGGAGATCGATCACCTCGAAAGCCTTATTCAGCCGAACACCAAGATTTTGTTTGTGGAAAGTCCGACAAATCCCGCCGTGGATATCTTAGATTTAGAATTATTGGGGAAAATTGCCAAAAAGCACAATCTTATCTTCATTATTGACAATTGTTTTGCAACGCCTTATCTGCAAAACCCTATAAAATTTGGTGCGGACTTGGTTATTCATTCGGCTACAAAATTGATTGATGGGCAAGGCCGTGTTCTTGGAGGCGTGACTGTTGGCAGAGCGGATTTAATGCGAGAAATTTATTTGTTTTCAAGAAATACTGGGCCAGCCTTATCGCCATTCAACGCTTGGATTCTTTCAAAAAGTTTAGAAACCTTAGGAGTTCGCGTCGATAGACATTGTGAAAATGCACTTAAAGTTGCTGAGTTTTTGGAAGCTCATGATAAGGTTGCTTTGGTGAAATATCCATTCTTAAAATCGCATCCACAATATGAGTTGGCCAAAAAACAAATGAAACAAGGTGGCAATGTTGTGGCCTTTGAAGTGAAAGGCGGCATGGAAGCGGGCCGTCAATTTCTGAATCATTTGAAAATGTTATCGCTTTCTGCCAATTTGGGCGATACACGTTCCATAGCCACGCATCCTGCAAGTACAACCCATAGCAAATTGAGCGAAGCTGACCGTTTGGAAACTGGAATTTCTGATGGATTAGTTCGGATTTCAGTTGGATTGGAGCATGTTGATGATATTATTGCTGATTTAAAACAGGCACTTGAGAGCGCTTAATATCATCAAGGAATTTAAGAGAGTCTTTTTGTAATGACGTTCTTTTAAGTTGGAGTTTTCTTGTTAATTTTACTTTAATATCTTTTTGCTACTCCTTAATAATGCGTAATATTGAAGGTATGAGCGCAACATCTAATTATCGAAATTCATTTACGAGTTATAATATTTGTCTAAAAGATACTGTAGAAACCTTTAGCAAAGCTCTTTTTTATATGCTATTCGATGAGGAATATCGAGAGCATAAAAGTCAGTTTGTTGAGGATACATTTCTTGAGATTACCTCAAAACTTCAATTAGATCATGGAGAAGCATTATGGCGTCAATTTGAAAGCCAGTTTACCAGTATTCGAGAAAAGCTTGATTTAGATGCGCTTGCTATACTGCAAGGAGATCCAGCGGCAAAGAATTTAACAGAAGTCTATTTGGCTTATCCAGGTTTTCATGCCATTGCCATCCATAGATTAAGTCATGCTTTATACAATCTGAAATCATTTGTTATTTCTCGGATGATGAGCGAGCATGTTCACGGGTTAACTGGTATTGATATTCATCCTGGAGCAACCATCGGTGATTCGTTTTATATCGATCACGGTACTGGGATTGTCATCGGCGAAACTGCAATCATCAAAAACAACGTAAAAATCTATCAAGGTGTGACCTTGGGTGGCCTTCAAATTAAAAAAAGTTTGTCAGCAACAAAACGACACCCAACTATTGAAGATAATGTCACTATTTATGCCAATGCAACCATATTAGGCGGAGATATTGTAATCGGTGCGAATAGTATTATTGGAGCCAATGTTTGGATAACCCAATCTATTCCTGCAAATTCCTTAGTCACCTATCAAACCGAAATACAAATTAGTACGCGCAACAAATGATTAGAAGTCAATCAATAATCGATCAAATTGGAAACACACCACTCATTGAAGTTAAAAACTTAATTTCAAAAAACGGAGTGCGCTTATTCCTGAAGTTGGAAGGAAAAAACCCTGGCGGAAGCGTCAAGGATCGAGCTGCTTTTAACATGATTTCTGAAGCCTTGAAACGTGGTGAGATAAAAAAGGGCGATACTTTGGTGGAAGCCACTAGTGGGAATACGGGAATAGCCTTAGCATTTATTGCTCAATTATTGGAGTTGAAAATGGTTTTGATTATGCCGGAAAACTCTACGGAAGAGCGCATTAAAACGATGCGTGCTTATGGGGCCGAACTGATTTTGACTTCGGCTGATGAAGGTATTGAAGGCTCTCGCGATCTCGCGGAGCAATTGGAGCATGATAAAGGTTACTTTATGCTGAATCAATTTGCTAATGACGACAATTGGAAAGCTCATTACAAAACTACAGGGCCTGAAATATGGCGAGATACCAATGGCGAAATCACACATTTTGTATCCGCGATGGGAACGACTGGAACCATCATGGGGGTTTCCACCTTTTTGAAAGAGCATAATAAAAATATCAACATTGTTGGTGCACAACCAAAAGATGGGGCAAAAATACCAGGGATTAGAAAATGGCCTGAAGCTTATCTGCCCAAAATTTTTGACCGGTCTAAAGTAGATGAAATTATTGAAGTGAGCGAAGAGGAGGCAAAGCTCATGACTAACAGATTAGCTAAGGAAGAAGGTGTTTTTGCGGGAATGAGCAGTGGCGGTTGCGTGGCAGCGGCTCTGAAAATTGCTGAAAAATTAGACCACGCAGTTATTGTCGCCATTATTTGCGATATTGGGGACCGTTATTTATCTTCAAATTTATTTGATTAAAGTTGGTGAACCATTTTTTATGACCTAAATTCGCCTAAGTTCTTATTATTAATATTTGTTATCACGAAAGGCAGAGGGATTAGACCCATTGAAGCCTTAGCAACCCTTAATTCCTGCGTAGACAGGAATCTTTAAGAAGGTGCTAAATTCTACTTTATTCTGAAGTTATTTCAGGATTTAGACAGATAACCAAAGTGTATTTTCCTCTCACTTTCCTGATGACATTTTTATTTTTTTTACAAAATGTCAGATTTACAAAATTTATTACAACATCGTATTTTAGTTTTAGATGGCGCCATGGGCACTATGCTACAACGCTATAATTTTTCGGAAGAAGATTTTCGCGGGGAGCGTTTCAAAGATTATCCAAGTTCGCTTAAAGGCAATAATGATTTATTGTCATTGACGCAGCCACAAGCTATTGCTGATATACATCGTCAATATTTTGAAGCCGGTGCTGATATTGTGGAAACTAATACATTTTCCGGTACTACCATTGCCATGGCAGATTATAATATGGAGCATTTGGTTTACGAACTGAATTTTGAATCCGCTAAAATTGCCAAACAAATTGCAGATGAGTTTACCAAAGCCAATCCTGAAAAACCACGTTTTGTGGCGGGAAGTATTGGACCAACGAACAAAACTGCAAGTCTATCGCCAGACGTTAATAAGCCGGAATTTCGTGCCATTACGTTTGACGAATTGCGCATTGCTTACAAACAGCAAGTGGAAGCTTTGATTGACGGTGGTGTTGATCTGCTTTTGGTAGAAACTATCTTTGATACCTTAAATGCAAAAGCCGCTTTATTTGCGATCGAAGAAGTCAAAGAAGACCGAAATATTGACATTCCCATCATGGTTTCCGGAACGATTACCGATGCCTCAGGACGAACACTTTCTGGGCAAACTGTTGAAGCTTTTTTGATGTCCGTTTCCCATATTCCTTTATTAAGCGTCGGATTTAATTGTGCGCTTGGAGCTGACCAATTACAACCTTATTTACAACGTTTATCCAACGAAACCGAATTTTATACTTCTGCGCATCCCAATGCGGGCTTGCCAAATGCTTTTGGAGAGTATGAGCAAACAGCAAAAGAAATGAACGTGCTGATAGAAGAATACCTCAAAGATGGTTTGATCAATATCATTGGCGGTTGTTGCGGTACGACGCCAGAGCATATAAAGCTGATTGCGGATACCGCTAAGAATTATAAACCACGACGAGTCAATGTGCTAGCGTAAATAATTCCTTCCCTCTTGCATTGAGCTTGTCGAAATGAAGGGAAGGTGAATTCATCCCGCGAAATCGGGATGAAGACGGAAGGGTTGTTTTAAAAGATCAAAATGAATAATTCTTAACACCTTTAGGTCTTGAAAAGTTCCTGTGAAAGATGGAACTCTTTAGTTTCAGCGAAGCTAAATCTTATGAATAGAAAGAAAATGAAGAAACAAAACAAATACTTAACACTTTCAGGTCTCGAGCCATTAATAGTCACTCCTGAGAGTAATTTTATAAACGTCGGCGAGCGCACCAACGTCACAGGATCACGTAAGTTTTTACGTCTTATAAAAGACGAAAAGTACAGTGAAGCCTTAGATGTAGCGCGTGATCAGGTGGAAGGCGGTGCCCAAATCATCGACGTCAATATGGATGAAGGCATGTTGGATGGCGTTTTTGCTATGACCAAATTTTTGAATTTGATTGCCTCTGAGCCAGATATTGCCAAGTTACCGATCATGATTGATAGTTCCAAATGGGAAATCATTGAAGCGGGCTTAAAAGTTGTGCAAGGGAAATCGGTGGTTAACTCCATCAGTTTAAAGGAAGGCGAAGCCACTTTTATTCATCACGCTAAATTGGTAAAACGTTATGGTGCGGCTGTGATTGTCATGGCATTTGATGAAGACGGACAAGCCGATACTTATCAACGCCGAATTGAGATATGTGAGCGCTCCTATAGAATATTGGTGGACATTGTCCACTTTCCAGCTCAGGACATCATTTTTGATCCCAATATTTTCCCTGTGGCTACAGGAATGGAAGAGCACCGTTTGAATGCTTTGGACTTTTTCAATGCCACCAAATGGATTCGTGAAAACTTACCATATGCGAATGTTTCTGGCGGTGTGAGCAACGTGTCCTTTTCTTTTAGAGGGAATGATGTGGTTCGTGAAGCCATTAACTCCTCATTTTTATATCATGCCATTCAGCATGGTATGACGATGGGAATTGTCAATCCAACCATGTTGGAGATTTATGATGAAATTCCGAAAGATTTATTGGAGCATGTTGAAGATGTATTGTTCAACAGAAGAGAGGATGCCACCGAGCGTTTGTTGGATTTTGCCGAAACAGTAAGGACAAGTCGCGACTTGTCCGTAACTGAAAAAACTGTGCAAGAATGGCGAAATGATCCACTTCAAGAACGCATTACGCACGCTTTAGTAAAAGGTATCGAAACCTTTATTATTGAAGATGTCGAACAAGCACGTCAAGAAAGTCAAAAACCTATTGAAGTCATTGAAGGTCATTTAATGATTGGGATGAGTGTGGTTGGCGATTTGTTTGGAAGTGGAAAAATGTTCTTACCGCAAGTGGTAAAATCGGCGCGCGTGATGAAAAGAGCCGTCGCTTATCTTCAACCATTTATTGAAGCCGAAAAAGATGGCAAGCAAGCCTTTGCTGGTCGTGTGTTAATGGCCACGGTAAAAGGTGATGTGCATGATATAGGTAAAAATATCGTCAGCGTGGTTTTAGGTTGTAATAACTACGAAATCATAGATTTGGGCGTGATGGTGCCACCAGAAAAAATCATCGAAACTGCGATCAGGGAAAATGTAGATATCATTGGATTGAGTGGACTCATCACACCTTCCTTGGATGAAATGGTGTATGTGTCCAAAGAAATGGAAAAGAAAAACATCACTATTCCTTTGCTTATTGGAGGTGCGACCACCTCACGAGCGCACTCCGCCGTGAAGATTGCGCCAAATTATGCCCATACTGTTGTGCATGTCAACGATGCTTCAAGAGCGGTAACCGTAGTAGGGAATTTACTTAAAAAGGACAATCAGGTTTATAAAGAACAGATTCGTGAAGAATATGAGAAATTCCGTGAGCAGTTTTTAAAACGTGGCAAGACCAAGAATTTTGTGACGATTGAAGAAGCTCGGAAACGGAAATTTAAAATTGATTGGAATACTTCAGAAATTGTCAAACCCAACCAATTGGGTATTCAGATTATTCAAGATTTTGACCTTTCAAAATTGGTGGATTTTATCGATTGGAGTCCGTTTTTTAGAAGTTGGGATTTACATGGGAAATATCCTGATATCCTAACCGATGAGGTTGTAGGCGAACAAGCTGTTGAGTTATTTGCAGATGCTAAAGCCTTGCTGAAAATAGTGATAGAGGGAAAACTGTTGGGAGCAAAAGCTATTTTTGGATTGTTCCCTGCGAATACCGTAAATGATGATGATGTGGAGATTTATGATGAATCAGGGAATGTGAAAGCTACCTTTTTAACGCTTCGTCAGCAACTCGATAAACGTGAAGGCATCCCAAATTTTGCCTTATCCGATTTTATAGCGCCAAAAGATTCTGGAAAGCAGGATTATATGGGGTGTTTTGCTGTGACTACAGGTTTTGGAACGGCAGAGTTGGCAAAGGATTTTGAAGAAAAGTTAGACGATTATAACTCCATTATGATCAAGGCCATTGCCGACCGACTTGCTGAAGCCTTCGCAGAATATTTGCATAAAGAAGTGAGAACAATTCACTGGGGTTATGACTCCAATGAGAATTTGTCCAATGACGAATTGATAAAAGAAAGTTATAAAGGCATTCGTCCAGCGCCGGGATATCCTGCTTGTCCTGACCATTTGGAGAAAAAAACCATTTGGAAATTAATGCAGGTCAAAGAA
>NZ_JBDSLS010000207.1:0-8161 GCF_039916245.1 Gelidibacter sp. | reverse complement strand
GGAAATTACGCTTGGGAACCCTCAATGAACAATATGAATAGTGAACGATTGAATGTGACCATTGATGGGATGCAGATTTTTGGTGCCTGTACAGATAAGATGGATCCGATAACGTCGTATGTAGATGTGTCCAACTTGCAAAAAGTAAGTGTAGGTTCAGGACAATCAGGATCAGAAAACGGTCATACCATTGGCGGTGGCATAGATTTGAAATTGCCCAACTCCAAATATTTCCAATCGGGTTTAAAAACGAGTGTCGATTTAGGCTACGAAACCAATGGCAACTACAGAGTCGGCGGTTTGGACCTTGAATATTCTGACAGTAAATTTTATATTAAAGCCGATGGAATTTATCGAAAGTCAGACAATTATGATGCTGGAGATAGTAAAGAGGTGTTGTACTCACAATTTCAGAAATATAACGTTTCCCTACAAGGCGGTTATAAACTCAACGATCAGCATTCCTTTGATGCTAATATTATTTATGACAAAGCTACGGATGTGGGTTATCCAGGATTAACGATGGATGTATCACTTGCCGAAGCATTGATTACCTCCGTAACGCATCATTATACCAATGATTCCACTTTTATAAAGTCGTTAGAATCTAAACTGTATTTCAACACGATTACACACGTTATGGATGATACAAAGCGTCCAATTGTGCCCATCCGCATGGATATGCCGGGTTGGAGTGATACTTATGGCTTTTATAGCAAAGCTTTGATGACAGCAGACAAACATCAATTTTTAGTGAATGTCAACGGATTTTATAATCGGTCGTTGGCAGAGATGACCATGTACCCAAACGATCCTAATGAAACCGATATGTTTATGTACACGTGGCCAGATATCAGGACCTTATATTCTGGGATTTATGGGAAGGATGTGTATGCCTTTAATGAAAATGAAACGCTTTCTGCTTCCGCTAGATTTGGATTTCATCAGAACGAAATTGCTCTTCTAACGGGATTGGAGAGTTTGCAAATTTTCCATCCAGAAATCGGCGCCACAAAAAACAGATTCTTATCTAGTTTTACGGCCGATTATCAATTTAAAAAGAACCATTTTGATATGACTATTGGTGGAGGATATGGCGAAAGAGCACCTTCAGTAAGTGAAGGCTACGGCTTTTTCCTGTTCAATAGTTTTGACAATTACGATTATATTGGAAATCCGACCTTAAACAATGAAAAGGCATTTGAAGTGAATTTACAGACCAATTATCATAGTGGCAATTTCCACGTTGGACTGGAAACTTCCTATTTCCATATTATGGATTATATTATTGGCACCATTGATCAAACGCTGAGTCCAATGACCATTGGTGCCAATGGAGTGCGTTTGTACAGTACACTCTCACATGCGACCATTTTTGATGTGTACGTGAACTCCTCCTACAAGCTTTCAAATTCCTTTTCAATCAATGGAACGCTTGGTTACAACTACGGTAAAGGCAGCAATAATGAGAATTTACCTTTAATAAAACCATTATCTTATTTAGCCGAAGTCAACTATTCAAGACCTAAATTTAACGCCGCCATTCAGTTAGAAGGAAATGGCAACCAAAGTCAGTATAGTAGCTTTTATGGCGAAGATGAAACGCCGTCCTATGCCGTTTTAAACCTTAATCTTGGAAATCAATTCAATGTGGATAATCATATATTTGTCTTGAAATATGGTATTGAGAACATTCTCGACTCCAATTATTCAAGCTATGCCGATTGGAGAAACATTCCAAGAAAAGGACGAAATTTTTATGTAAATGCGTCTTATGTTTTATATTGATTTGAATGTCAGTCCTTTAGCTTCGTTTTGGTAATAAGAACTTACGTTGAAACGCCTCTGAATAGCCCCGAGCTTTAGCTCGGGGTTAGGAGGTAAGAAGAGCGAAAGGGCTTTAGCCCAAACACCTTGAGAGGTAAGTTTGGGCTAAAGCCCTTTCATTTTTGTTTTATTATACCTCCAGCTAAAGCTGGAGGTTATTCAAAATTTAAAATGTTTGAAAATTCGTGAACATAAAAGATCTAGCCCCATTTATTCGTGCTAATTAGTGAAATTCGTGTCTCAAATTGGACGGTTAACCACTTAGGCTCGTATTGATAAAACCTGTATTTATTTCCAGAATTGATCTTCCACATTATCCTCAAAGCCTTCTTCATCATGAATATCTGCAATGAGTGCTAATTGTTCTTCCGTAGCGTTTTTTTGAATTTCAGGAAAAAGGATCCGTTCTTCAAAGCGGATGTGTTCCTCTAATTCTTTTTCTATTTGGTGCAAGGATTTCTCAAGGTCTTTGGAGTCATTAAATAAGCGTTTTAAACTTATATGATCGGCCAAAGCGCGTTTTACTAACTCATTATCGGCCTCTAAAAGCGGAAATATATGCGCTTCTTCAAGTTCAAAATGCGGAATCAAATGATTTTCAAAAAACCAATCTGCATAGGTTTTGATGCGCTCCAATTCAATGTTTTTGCTGAACCCACTTCTGATCTTCCATGAAAGCAGGAGGCCATGATGATGTTCTCTGCTGAAGGGTTGAAGGGCTTTATGTCGTTTTAACGGTTTTGGTTCCATGATTTAAAATGTTTATAAAAATGAATAAAAGGCCCAAAGGCAAGAGAATACTAAATAGGAATAATACTAAATAGTAGTTTGGGATCATCCCTAGGGCAAAATAGTAAAAAAGACCTTGAAGGAGCAATATAAATTCGGTAGCAATGAAGCCAACAATAAAACTATAGACCCCTAATTTTAAGATCTTGCTCTTTAAAAATACTAATGATGATTCTAATAGAAAAGCAAATAGAAAACCTGAAATCACACCCAACATCATCAAGTGGATGAAACCGATCACAAAATTATGATACTGATACGCCATCGCGGACACTTCAGGGAGTATAGAGCTTGTTTGCAGCGCTATTTTCAATCCGAAAGAGAAGAGCGCTAAGCCATACATCCATTTGGCTAAGGTTAAGGTTTTGCTCCAAAATTCTGCCCAATGCGGACGGAGCAACACTATAAAACAATAGCCTGCCCAAAGCTGTAATAAAACGCCAAAACCATTTATCCAAAGCAATAGGGGATGAAATGCAAACCAGCTTACAGGTAAGGCGAAGGTTAAGATGGTACCACCAATAAGTGTTTTAAAAAACATTTGAAATTGTGGGGTGTTTTCAATTGGAAATCGGTGTAAGAACACCGCCAAAACGGCAAACAAAAACCAACCATTAAACTGAAAATGCAAGAAAAACTGAATGGCGATTTGAAAAAATGCAGAATCTATGCCCAATATTGCAGCGGCTGGACCTAAGCACCAAATACCAATGGTAGAAACGAACATAAAAATTAAGGAGGCTTTCAGTAATAATCGGATCGGTTTGGACGCTACTTTTTGATGTTTCCAGACCAATCTGATAAAAAGATAGCTGCAAATGATGTGTAAGGTTGAAAAGCTAATGGAAATAGCGGCATAACCTTGAAATGGAAAACTGACCATCATGCCTATAACGGCGATTTCCGTCAGCCAAAACAAACGGTTATAAACAGATTTTTTCTCTGGAATAAAATGATGGATAATTAGGACATACAACATCAGGTAAACCCAACCCAACATGGCACCATGTGAATGGGCATGCATGAGGTTTCTGAATTGAAATGGAAGCGGTTTTATAAACTCATGAAGCGGGAGCACAAAACCATACCGTAACATCAAACCCATTAAGGCCGCGACCAAAAAGTTGATCAGACATACAATAACAAGTTTTTTCTGCATTTAAGAAGTTTTACTGACCTAAGGACAAACTTAAAGATATTACTAGTGAATAATAAGGATTGATACATTTAATGTATTCCTACAAAGATAATATCCCACGTGATTTATTTTATAAAACCGGAATTTAAATATGGGTTTTGTTTAGCGAATTTTCTCTTTGTGTTGTCTTATAATCAAAAAAAGAACACTTCCCAAAGTATCTTATCCCACTGATGCTTGGTTATTCCTCAAAGTAGGATAAGGGTGCAACAGTAGTTTAAGTAACACATGGGAAGTGTAACTTCAACAATCAAAACTATTTTTTACTAGGCGTTTTTTCTAATTTTATCGCTTCTGGAAACAAGATATTATTTTCTAAATGAATATGGAGATGTAAATCTTTCTCAAATTCGTCTAACATGGCAAAGGTTACTTTGTAGGTGTTACAAGCATCGGCAGGAGGCGTGTAGTTGTTGGTCAGCTCCACAATTTTTCTGAAACGATCGCCTTCGGCTTCATGATCGTGTTTCATCATTTCAATTGGATTTTCAACCGTTGCAAATTGTGGCGACTCAATACTGGTCCCTTCTAATTGTGCTTTGACCATTCGTTTGATGAAAGGGAAGAGGATCAGCTCTTCTTTTTTCATATGCGATGCCATATCTTTTGCACAACCAATGAAAAGCGCTGTGATTTCTAAAAGTTCAGGATGTCTTTGTCCATGAACTTTACATAATTTATCTAAAAACTGACGTATTACCGGCGTTTTCTCTTCAACATAACGGTGGTGTTTTTTCTCAATATATTCTGCCAATAAATCAAGTGGCCATGATTTATAGTCAATGGATTGTTGACTAGTAGAGGATACAACAGCATGAAGTTTATCCAATAATTCATCGACTTCAATATTATTTTTTTTGCAAACTTCTTCCACTGATCTTTCGCCTTTACAACAAAAGTCAATGCCATAGCTAGAGAATACAGCAGCGGTTCTAAAATCTTCAGCCACAAATTGACCGATGTGTTTTTGTGAATCTTTATGTAATGTTTCCATAAATTTATCCCATCCTCTAAAAAGAGGGTTTTTTCGGGTCTTTAATTAATTAGACAATTATTATTGCGGACACTTTTGTCCTATTTAAATTCAAATTTTTTTATATTTTTAAGAATGAGGCGCCAGACTTGATGTCTATTGCCAATTGCTCAAGATTAGTGGTTTCTAACATATGTTTTAGTTCGTTGCGAATCGCAATAAATTGATCATGCACAGGGCACGGATGGTTAGCATCGCACACGTCCAAACCTAATCCACAGCCATGGTAAATACTATCGCCATCAATGGCATTTACAATTTGAGCGAGTTTGATCGAGCTGATATTTTCTTTCTCGATTTCAAAGCCACCATAAGCGCCTTTTACGGAGTTTATGATTTTGTTGCGCACTAAATCCTGAAGAATCTTGGCCGTAAATGCTTCTGGCGAATTAATTTCCTTGGCAATCTCTTTAAGACTTACGCGTTGTCCATCATATGAGTTTAGGGCTATATAAATAGATGCTTTGATACCGTATTCGCAAGCTTTTGAAAACATAAGAGGGTTATTTGGTTTGGACAAATATAAGTATAACTTTCAATTAGGACAAAGTTATCCGTATTAAAATTTCTTATGATTTTGTTAAAATTGAGGATTTAGTCACAATCGATGACGCCATTGACCATATCCGTAACTGGAGCAGGAGAGAGGTAAGGAATGCCAAGGCCTAAGCCTCTGACAATAAATAATAGGCCGATGATCACTACAAATATCGGAATGGCTTTTTGAATGCGTTGTTTTATGGTGGCGTTCAAAAATTTGCCGAGATAGATGGCTGAGGTCATTAATGGAATGGTGCCTATCCCAAACAAAGCCATGTATAAACTACCTTTGAGCGCGCCTTCCATAGCTAAAGATGCAAAA
The DNA here is from genome assembly GCF_039916245.1 of Gelidibacter sp. Taxonomy (GTDB): domain Bacteria; phylum Bacteroidota; class Bacteroidia; order Flavobacteriales; family Flavobacteriaceae; genus Gelidibacter. The sequence continues at coordinate 2,452 of NZ_JBDSLS010000207.1, read as the reverse complement.
ACGGCCATATATACCAGACCACACGGCAAGAATCCGTTAAGAAAGCCGATGGTTAAAAAAGTGTCAGCCGTTTTTTTCTTAAACGCTTGTCCCAAAGCTGATTTTACTTTAGAAATGAGCTTGTAAATAGGTTTTGAAAAATTGTATTTGTTGAATATTTTGGTAGGAGTCAGCACCACCACAATCATCAAAATCCCAATACCAATGGAGAGTTGTTGTTGTAAACCGAAAATATAAAGACTTTTCCCGACCAAGCCAAAAACAAGACCGATGATACTGTAAGCTAAAATCCTTCCGAAGTGATAGGTGAAAATTTGGAATACCTTTTTGGTGGAATTGGTGCGGTCAACAGGTAACATAAATGCAATCGGTCCGCACATGCCCACGCAATGAAAACTTCCAAATATTCCAAATATGACCGCTGACCAAAGCATCTAATACACGATTTCTTTTTTGTAGACATAGGAATTTCCTTTATATTGCCAATCTACTTTAATGTTCCAACGACCATCTAACAAACGTTTGTCAGGTATGAGCAAATTATGTTCAGACAATGAAATGGAACTTTCAAAGTCTAATTGTTTATTAGATGGTCTATATAGGAACACTTTTCCTGTTATTTCTGATGGATTCATGTCCGTTGGAAAGGTTAGAATCAATCCGTCCTGAGCATGTTGCCATGTAATGTTTTCTTTTAATTTTTGAGCATTTTTTTGTTTGGTAAGATCGTTTTCAAACTCCAATTCCTGACTGTAGTAGTTTTCTGTGACCAAGTCAGATTCAATCTTTTTATTGGTGCTCATGGCTATGACGAAATACATTATAAAGCTTATAAAGCCGATAAATGCCAATACGATTCCTGTTCCCCAATTGATTTTCATTGCAAAATTTATTTTGTCATTCCCTCGAAGGAGGAAATCTTATTCATTCCTGCAAAGGCAGGAATCTCTATTTTCAGTAATACTTCTTTTCTCTAAACCTCAACTTCAATTTCCCGACTTCGCTAAAGCTACGGACGGGTAGGCAACTTCGAAGAAAGTCTTTTTTTAATGAGAAATTCTTTTCAAACCAGCCAGGTTTTGAAAACCTTGCAGGTTAGTCGCTCAGATTCCTGCGAAGGCAGGAATATGTTTTTCAGTCAATACTTATTGTTTTTCAAATTTTTTCAGTAGCATTCTGATTCAACTTGAATTTCAACTTGAACTTCAACTTGAATTTCAACCTATTTATAACTCCGCGGTCCTAAAAAGTTGACCGACGTTGTTTCAATCAAATTCTCTCCACTATACACCTCAATCATTAAACTATTCTTGTCGCCACTCAATTCGCTTTGCGGCAATTCAATAAACAATGTCCCTTCTGCCATGCCTTGAGCTGGAACAACAAAGGTTTTTTCAGAGGACACCATTTTTATCTCGCCCACTTTTTTTCGGAGTTTTAAACTCACATTTTCAATATCCTTTGTCGTTTTATTGATCAGTTTATAAGTAAACACATTACTAATAATGTTGTTATCCTTGTGCTCATATAACTGACCTGGCAATCTTAAAACGCGCGCTTCCACATCGTTTCTCAATAATAGCATACCTATTAAAACGCCAATAAGAATCAATAATACGGCACTATAGCCTTTAAGTCGTGATGTGAACTCAAATTTCTTCTTCAATTCAATGTTTTCCTCACTGGCATAGCGAATCAAACCTTTCGGTAAATTGATGCTTTCCATGATATGGTCGCATTCATCAATACAAGCCGTACAATTGACACATTCCAATTGTGTGCCGTTCCTGATGTCGATACCTGTAGGGCATACATTGACACATTGGAAGCAATCAATACAATCTCCAAAGCCGAGGGCTTCGCGATCTTCGTTCTTGCGGAATTTTTTACGGCCATTTTCGCCTTCTCCACGTTTATGGTCATAAGCGACTACGATCGATTTATTGTCGAGCAATACGCCTTGAAGTCGGCCATAAGGACAAGCAATAATACATACTTGCTCTCTAAACCAAGCAAATACAAAGTAAAATACTGCCGTAAAAATCAATAAGGAAATCAAAGTACTTATGTGCTCAAAAGGACCTTCCATGATGTACTGAATCACTTTGTCCGAACCAATCAAATAAGCCAAAAACACATTGGCAATTATGAATGAAATGACTAAAAATATAAACCATTTCGTGACGCGTTTCCTGATTTTTTCAGCATTCCATTCCTGTCGGTCCAAACGCATTTGAGCGCCTCTATCGCCATCTATCCAAAATTCAACACGTCTGAAAACCATCTCCATAAAAATAGTCTGAGGACAAATCCATCCGCAGAAAATACGACCGAAGGCAACCGTAAATAGGGCGATAAAAATAACGCCAATCAACATTGAAAGCACAAAAAGGTAAAAATCCTGAGGCCAAAAAGGAAAGCCGAAAATATTAAAACGACGTTCTAAAATATT
>NZ_JBDSLS010000206.1:0-3261 GCF_039916245.1 Gelidibacter sp. | reverse complement strand
TTTGAGGCACAACTCCAAAAAGTAGCGCACATTATAGTTCAATATGACGACGGATAACTTCAAAAATACATCAAGATTTTAGAGACGATTCAAAAGGGATTCGGTTCAAAATACTTCTTCCGAGGGTAACCTCATCTGTATATTCCAACTCATTTCCTACTGAGATACCTCTGGCAATTGTTGATGTAATAATTTCACAATCCTGAATTTGCTTAAAAATATAAAAGTTGGTGGTATCGCCTTCCATCGTTGAACTTAAGGCGAAAATCAACTCTTTTACATGTCCTTCTCTCACCTTCTCGACAAGGGAAACAATATTGAGATCATTGGGACCAACACCATCCATAGGAGATATTTTGCCGCCCAAAACATGGTACAAGCCTTTGAAGGAACTCGTATTTTCAATAGCCATCACATCTCTGATATCTTCCACCACACAGATGATTTCTTCAGTTCTGCGCGGATTTGAACATATCTCGCAAAGTTCGGTATCACTGATATTATGGCAACTTTTGCAAAATTTGATATCATTCCTCATATGCTGCAATGCCGAAGCCAATAAAGCTGTTTGTTCCTGAGGCTGCCGCAATAAATGCAACACCAATCGCAATGCCGTACGTTTCCCAATTCCGGGGAGTTGCGACATTTCATTAACCGCCTTTTCGAGTAGTTTTGAAGAAAATTCCATAGGGGCGAATTTACAATTTTAGTGCCTATTTTTTGGTGCTTTAACATATTCTTATTTCACATTAAAGCCCGAGATTTGCAAAAACGAAAGTTCAACACCTAAATTTACCGACAGATTTCCCAAAACATGAATTCCACGACTATCATCATTCTTATCCTTTCCTATTTTGCTATTCTCATTTTGATCTCTTTTCTTACAGGAAAAAAATCAGACAACAATACATTTTTTAAAGCAAATCAACAAGCACCTTGGTATGTTGTGGCTTTTGGAATGATTGGCGCATCGCTATCAGGAGTGACTTTTATTTCCATTCCCGGATGGATTGAATCCTCACAGTTTAGCTATATGCAAGTGGTGCTGGGTTATATTGTTGGGTATATAGTTATTGGAACCGTGTTGCTCCCTCTCTATTACAAACTGAATTTAACTTCCATTTACACGTATTTAGAGGAGCGCTTTGGAAATGCTTCGTACAAAACGGGCGCTTCATTCTTCCTAATTTCCAGAGTTGTCGGAACGAGCTTCAGACTCTTCTTAGTAGCCAACGTGCTGCAAGTCATTCTCTTTGATGATTTGGGAATCCAGTTTTGGCAAACCGTGACTTTAACGGTGTTTTTAATTTGGTTGTACACTTTTAAATCGGGCATAAAAACCATTATTTGGACGGATACCTTGCAAACCTTATTCATGTTAATCGCCATTGGGGTGACCATATTTTATGTGAGTGACGACTTAGGCATCAGCAGTGGAAACATTTTAGGCTATGTTTTGGATAGTGATCTTTCTAAAACCTTCTTTTTTGACGATTTTAAATCCAGTAATTATTTCTGGAAACAATTCATATCAGGAGCTTTTATTGCCATCGCCATGACAGGACTGGATCAGGATATGATGCAAAAAAACCTGACTTGCAAAAGTTTGAAGGATGCACAAAAGAACATGTTTTGGTTCACGATTGTGTTAACATTGGTCAATTTTGTTATTTTGAGCTTGGGCTTACTCTTAACCGTGTACGCACAGCAAAACGGCATAGACGCCCATCGCGACGAGCTTTTTCCTGTGTTGGCTAAAGAGTATTTAGGAATTGGCGTTTTTGTATTTTTCCTAATCGGATTGATTGCTGCGGCCTACAGTAGTGCAGACAGCACCTTGACCGCCTTGACCACCTCCTTTAGTATTGATATTTTGGATATTGAAAAAAAATACGATGTTGCTAAACAAATCGCCATTAGAAAGCGGATGCACATCATCATTTCCTTTGTCTTGATTTTCGTAATCATCTCCTTTAAATACCTAATCAAAGACGAAAGCGTCATTGCCAAGTTGCTTCTTTTTGCTGGCTATACCTACGGACCTTTGCTAGGACTTTATGCTTTCGGATTATTCACGACCTGGCAAATAAAAGACAAACTGGTTCCAATTATTGCCATCCTATCTCCAATTTTATCCTATATCATCAGTTTCAACAGCCTAAAATGGTTTGGATTTGATTTTGATTTTTTCATTCTGATTCTAAATGGCAGCTTGACCTTCTTCGGACTAATATTGATCCGTACTAAGCATCACTAAGGTACAGGCCATTTCAAATTCAATATTGGCCTCGCGTAAGCGTTTAAAAAACTCAGGATTTTCTGTCCCTGGATTGAAAATGACACGATCAGGTTGCAAAGCAATTAGATAGTCATAAAATGGCTCTTGTCTAGTGGCATTCATATATAAAGTGATGGAATCAACCGCCTCGTAAGGCTTCAATTCCGTATCAATCACAACTCCTTCAACGCTACCCTCTTTTAATCCAAAAGCAACAACCTCATGTCCATAGGCCACGAGTTTGCGCAGCGCCATATTGGAATAACGACTCGGATTTAGCGAAGCTCCAAACACCAATGTTTTCTTGCTTTTTTTCATGATTTCAAATATTATATTTTCCTAAAAATTAAAACAGTGTAACAATAATCAAAAGTACTCGTCTCTAGTATAACAATCAAATCAAAATTCATCAATCAAATCAAAAAATCCATCACTAATGAAATCATTATTCTTATTCTGCATTTTAATGTGCTCTACATTATTTGCACAACCGTCGGCCTCCCATGAATTAAAAGAAGGTTCTATTTCTGGAACTGTCATCGATGCCCATCTCAACCAACCACTTCCTTACGTTACCATTGTCATCAAAAACACATCCAACGCAACCATCACTGGCGCGATTACTCAAGATGACGGCAGTTTTAAAATCTCAAAATTGCCTGAAGGCCAATACTCCGTAAACATTCAATATATCGGCTACAAAACCATCACACAGCCTTTCAAAATCGGAAAAGAGGGCTATGATGTCAATTTAGGAAAGATCTTACTGGAAGAAAATATCGCGGCTTTAGATGAAGTTACCGTAGTTGCAGAAGTCTCCAGTATTCAACAGAAAGTGGATCGAAAAGTGATTACGGTTGGAAAGGACCTGACCACATCGGGTGCCACGGCGTCCGACATTTTGAATAACATTCCTTCCGTAAGTATCGATCAGCAAACGGGAAGTCTGAGCTTACGTGGCAATCAAAATGTGCGTGTCATGG
>NZ_JBDSLS010000205.1:0-10869 GCF_039916245.1 Gelidibacter sp. | reverse complement strand
GTCCAAATAAATCGAGGGAGATATTTGTGCAAGCGATATCAGTTTCCAAACTTGGCCCATGTCCGCAGAGTTCGCCCATGCGTTGACCGAGGATGAGACTGTTGTCGGCGATTCCGAGGATGTAGTTGTATAAATTATCTTTCATTTACTTTTAAATATTGTTGATTGTCGATTAATGATTGTTGATTTTTGAACTTCTAAAATCAACAATCAGCATTCATCAATCGTTAATCTTTTACATATATTTCACTTCATCAGGCAACACATAAAACGTTGGATGACGGTAGACTTTATCTTGTGCTGGCTCAAAGAATTCCCCATTATTTTCCGGGTTTGAAGCTGTGATGTTTTTGGATTCTACGACCCAAATACTGACACCTTCATTTCTTCTGGTGTACACATCGCGTGCGTTTTCCAAGGCCATTTCTGCATCTGCTGCGTGCAGACTTCCGAAATGACGATGTTCCAATCCGTTTTTACTTCTGACGAAGACTTCCCAAAGTGGCCACTGTTTCGTTGACATATATTATCTGGTTAAATTGAAATCGAAATTGAAGTTGAAATTGAACATCCTTCGATTTCAACTTCAATTTCATTTTCAAGCTCTTTATTAGACTACTTGTTTTTCTTTTCTGTTTGCTATCTTTTCGGCATGTGCCATGGCCGCATCACGAACCCATTCGCCACGCTCCCATGCGCCTACTCTTGCTTTCATGCGTTCTTTGTTCATTGGCCCATGACCTTTGACGACTTGCCAAAATTCGTCCCAATTAATTTCTCCAAAATCGTAGCTGCCACGTTCCTCGTTCCATTTTAAGTCGGGATCAGGAATGACCAATCCGATTAAATCTGCTTGTGGAACGGTTTGATCGATAAATTGTTGACGTAATTCATCATTGGATTTACGTTTCAATTTCCATTTCATGGATTGCTCGGTATGCACGGATTCTGCATCTGTTGGCCCTAACATCATCAAACTTGGCCACCACCATCGGTTTAAGGCATCTTGCGCCATTTCCTTTTGTTCGGGCGTGCCACTCATCAATTTTATCATGATTTCATAACCTTGACGTTGATGAAAACTTTCCTCTTTACAAACCCTTACCATTGCTCTCGCATAAGGCCCGTAAGACGTGCTACACAACGGCACTTGATTGATAATAGCTGCACCATCAACCAACCAGCCAATGGCGCCCATATCGGCCCAAGTAACAGTTGGATAATTGAAAATGGAAGAGTATTTTGCTTTTCCAGAATGGAGTTGTTCGTATAATTCCTCACGGGAAATCCCTAAAGTTTCGGTGGCAGAATATAAGTATAAACCATGACCAGCTTCATCTTGGACTTTTGCCAACAAGGCTACTTTTCGTCGTAATGAAGGCGCTCTTGTAATCCAATTGCCTTCTGGAAGCATGCCCACAATTTCGGAATGCGCATGTTGAGACATCTGACGAATATGGGTCTGACGGTACTTTTCGGGCATCCAATCTTTAGGTTCGATTTTTTCGTCTCTTGCGATCCGTGCTTCGAACTGCTTTTCTAGATTTAAAATTTGTTCTTCACTCATGGTTCTTAATATTAGTGAAATGTTATTTAATGTTCGGAGTTGCGTTAGGGATTACTCGCTCATTCTTATTTGATATATAAGAGCTCGTGAATGCTCCGCATTTGAGGCCACATCCATTTTTGTTTTTCACAAAAAAGATATAGCGGAAAGCCCGACCCTTTTTAGGGTAACGCCCAAATAATTCTTCTAACTAAACGTCAAAATCGACCACCACTTTTTTACTCGTCGGCACGGCTTGACAGCTCAATACATAATTCTGCTCGACTTCCTTGTCGGCAAGCGCGTAATTCTTTTTCATTTTCACCGATCCTTCGATGACTTGACACTTGCAGGTGCTGCAAACGCCGCCTTTGCAAGCGAACGGCAAATCGGCTCCAGCAGCCAAGGCACCATCGAGAATAGTATCGAAATCGTCATCCATAATGAAATGAAATTCTTTTCCGCCATCAATAATGGTTACCTGCGTGCCATCAATTCTTTGTTCGAGGATATCGGCAATATGTTTATTTTCTTCAGCTGAACTGCCTGTAAAGAACAGTTCGTAATGAATATTATCCTTGGACATTCCTGCCGCTTGCAATTCGTCGCGAATCAAGAAAATCATCTCTTGAGGCCCGCAAATAAAGGCGTGGTGCGTATCGGGAACATCAATAAATGTGCGGGTCAATATTGCCAGTTTTTCTTTGTCAAAACGACCATTCAAAAATGGAATATCACGATGTTCTCTAGTTAAAAAATAAAACACCTGAAACCTGTCAAAGAACTCGTTTTTAAGTTGTTCGATTTCCTCCTTAAAGATAATGGATTTTACAGTTCGGTTCAAGTAAAACAGCTTAAACGTGCTGTTTGGCTCCTGGTGCAAATGGGTTTTGATGATGGATAACAACGGTGTAATCCCGCTCCCAGCAGCAAATGCGATGTAATTATTATGCGCTGCAACGTTGACACCCACCGTAAATTCGCCATGTGGTTCCATGACCTCGAGGGTGTCGCCTTTTTTTAATTCATAAAGCGCATAATTGGAAAAAACTCCATTGCGAATGGTTTTTACGGCCACTTTCCACTCACCATCCAAAGGACTTGAGCATAAAGAGTAATTGCGCCGAATATCCGCGCCATTGATTTGCTTTCGCAGCGTCAAATGTTGACCGTGTTTGTATTTGAATGCCTCCTTGAGATGATCAGGAACTTCAAAAGAAATGACGACGCAATCCTTTGTTTCCTTATAAATGTCGGCCACTTTCAGCTTGTGGAATTTTGCCATAATCCTGTCCCTAAGCCTTTCCAAAGGAAAGGACATAGGCGTTAAATTTAATTAGTTGTCCTTTTATCAAAACCTACAAGGTTAAAAAAGCTTGTAAGCCTCAAACTAACACTTGTTAGTTTGAGTGACAAATTTACAAAATTAATTATTAACTATTTGTTAATTCCGTAGATGAGGACATCACTCAGATTTTGGGTTAACTCTTTAAGATTAATTTCCTCCTTTTTGGGGATCCATAAATACAGTGAACGCAGGGTAGAAAGTATTGAAAACATTACGACTTCTGCATTTGTCTCGATGATTTCACTGGAGGAAATTCCAGTTTTAATAATATCCACAAAATCTTGCTCATATTTTTTTCGGAGTTGCAAATAATACTCCAATTGATCTTCTAAATGCATCCAATCATTGTTTAAGGATGCCATACCATAGGTGTTATTCGTCGTAATATGGACATGAAGCTCGACAATCAACTTCAACTTTTCGATGGTGCTATGCTTTGATTTTTTAATCAAATCCATGCCTTGTGTAAATTCTTCGGCCAACGAAATGATGATGGCTTTTAAAATATCCTGTTTGGAATTGATATGATTGTAAAGGCTGGCAGCTTTCATGCCCATTGCCGTCGCCAAATCGCGCATGGTTACCGCACTATAGCCTTTTTCTTTAAAAAGTTTGGTGGCTGTAACTATAATTTCTTCTCTGCGTGTAACTTCTGTAACCAAGGGTTCTAATTTAAAATTCTAAGTTTGTCAATAATATGTAAATTTAAACAAAAGAAAACTATGGGAATTTTTGATTTTTTATTCGGGAACAAAAAGAAAAACATAAAGGAATTTTTAGACAAAGGCGCCATCATTTTGGATGTCAGAACCAAAGGAGAATGGGATAATGGTCATATTGAAAGCGCCAAACACATTCCGTTGGATCAGTTGAGAAATAACGTTGCAAAAATCCAGAAAATGAACAAACCTGTTATCACCTGTTGTGCAAGCGGCGCACGTTCAGGTCAAGCAACGCAAATTTTAAAATCGAATAATATTGAGGCTATAAATGGTGGTGGATGGTCGAGTTTGCAGAGGAAAATCCTCTCCTAAATCCTCCGAAGGAGAGGACTTTTTAAGTAGATCAAATTGTGATGTTAGCGCACTGATTATCAAACACCGCTTCTAAGTCTTAAAGTTTGATGTTTTGTAAATCGTCAGATGATTTGATGGAATTACCTTCATACTGCAGTGTCCATCCCAAAGTATTTGTTAAAATAAAGAATTTTGACAATTCACTGATCAAACGATTTTGCGCGTTACTCTTTAAGTTAGAGGCTTCGATTTTTTTCATCAGCTGCCCGTTCACTTTATCCTTGATCTTATTATAATCTTCCGCTTTAAACGGATTTAGGAAATCGGCGGTTACATCATAATATTCAAAATCGGGGCTGATCTTGATCTCTTCTTTTGGAATGCTTAAAATTTTGAGCGTTTTGGTACTTTCATCCACTTCATATTCTATCTGGCTCAAATCATACGAAACCGTGACGTCAGCATTAACAACTACTAAAGCTTTCTTTTCCACATTGACCAAATTGGCAAAAACGGCCTTGGAGTTTTTATAGGTAAACACTTGACTGAAATGCCCTTCCGTGACCACCAATTTGCTCACATTTCGGATTTGCTCTTGTATGAGTGCAGAATTCTCATGCAGTATGGTTTCTTCCTTATCGTTAAAAAAATAACGATATCCAAACATGACCATCAAAACCAAAATTAAAACATATAGGAGTTTCCGCATTTTCTTAGAGCTATTTATTTTAAAACATTCAATCCCGAACCTTCGGGATTGAACATTTTAGAGTTTGGAGATTTTACTTTGTTTTGAGTTCTAATTTTTCTGCAAAATAATCGCAAAAATCTCTCATGGTAGCCGTCATTTTTTCATCTTCGGTGGCACGATGGAAGGTATTGCTCATTTCCACCAAGGTTTGATGGAAAAACAACTTCATTTCATCTACGGGCATATCTTTAGTCCAAAGGTCGATTCGCAACGTTTCTTGTGCTTCACTATCCCAAACCGAAAGCATCATCGCTTTAGCCTCTTCATTCTTGATGCCGCCCTCTTGAGCGGTCCAGCTCAATCTTTCAGGCACTCGATTTTCATCCAATTCAACGAATAATTCGATAGTTGATTTTATAGTATTTGACATTATTTACGGGGTTTAAATTTAGAGTTATTAAAAATATCTTCAGCATTCATTTTCATCATATCCATGAAGCTGACCTCATTGTTTTTCATATAAGACCTTACGATTTGCCAACCGATGTACTGACCTATTCTGTCTGGAGACTCACTATCCAATTCCAAATAAAACTTTGAAAAAGGAGCATCTGCAATAAAACGACCTGCCAAACTATTATCCGTACTGAACAACAATTCGCGTTCAATAAAATAGAGCCACACTTCACTTTCATTTTCTTTAACCCATTCCAGTTGCGCCTCGGTATAGCCTATTTTTTCAGCGTCTGACTTAAACGGGATCATTTTATCCTTAAAATAGAGCTCCTTACCATAGTAAATCATATCATCCAAAAGCGTCTTTGATTTATTTTGAAGAATATAATGTTCTGAATAGTCTGAGGCCAAATCACTCACAATTTGAGACCGCTCCATTCTTAAGGTCAAATACCTCTGAATACCTTCATAGAAATGATGATCAGCGCCCAAATAAGTATCTAAAGAAATCAGTACAATGGTATCTGTTACAATGGTTTTATTTCGATAATCCACATCTGAAGTGACCGTAATAATGCGCGGCACTTTAAATATTTTATCATAATATTTCAAATGTTGAAAAAGCGATCTAATATCGTCTTCCACATCATCAAACTTGGCAAAGGTTTTTTTGACTTCACTCGACAGCTCCTTCTGCAGCGTGTCATTCATGCGCTCAATCCATATAGAATCAGGAATGCGCTCTGAAAATAAAAAAGGATAGGCGGCTTTCAATTTTGGCAAATCCGCTGGTTTAGCGTCCGCAAAAGCCAAATCAAAACGCTCCACATTAACGTCAACATCAATTTTAGAAATTTCACTTTCCAGTTGATTGTCTTTTTTACAAGCGTTAAAAAAAAGCAAAAGGACAATTAGAAAACCGACATTCTTCATAGATGATTTTTAAAGGTCTTTAATTTTTATTACTTCAGTGTTTACTTTATTTTTGTTGTACAAAGGTAGTATTCTTTGTGTTAAATCTTCCTAAAATGCAAACAGAAAAAGTTATTGATCACATTGTAAACTGGTTAAAAGAGTACGTCTCCAACGCTCATGTCAATGGTTTTGTTGTCGGAATTTCTGGCGGAATTGATTCTGCAGTAGTCTCTACATTATGTGCCAAAACAGGTTTGGATGTTTTATGTATTGAAATGCCTATACATCAACCAGAAAGCCATGTATCCAGAGGTCAAGAACACATTAAACAGCTCAAAGCCAATTTTCCAAATGTGTCGGATAATTTAGTGGATTTAACGCCCGTTTTTGAAGAATTTAAAAGACAGGTTTCTTTAGATGGAAAACCAGATATAGTCGACATGGCGCTTGCCAATACACGTGCGCGCTTAAGAATGACGACGCTTTATTACCATGCCGGATTAAAAGGCTTATTGGTTGCAGGAACAGGAAACAAGATTGAAGACTTTGGCATTGGGTTTTACACCAAATATGGTGATGGCGGCGTCGATTTAAACCCCATCGCAGATTTGCTGAAAACCGAGGTTTACGCCATTGCCAAGGCATTGGGCATTACGGACTCTATTATTAATGCAGCGCCAAGTGATGGCCTGTTTGGCGATGATAGAAGTGACGAAGATCAAATTGGCGCGTCTTATTCCGAATTGGAATGGGCGATGGAAATGAAAGAAAACGGTAAAACTGCAACTGACTTCGAGGACAGAAAACGTGAGGTTTTTGAACTCTTTTCAAGACTCAATAAAATCAATCAGCATAAAATGATTCCGATTCCAATATGCAAAATTCCTAAAAATTTAAAATAATCTCAACTATCATTCCTATAATTGTTTGAATGTTCACGAAACTTATTGAGTTTCGTGTTTTTTTTTATATATTTACGTAGGACATCTCCCAATCCTGAACTGACCTTCTTACGTACACTTACTTACGTAACTAATTTAATAATAGAACATTATGATTAAGGTTTTGGTTGTTGACCACCATCCCATTGTCAGAGCAGGATTAAAACTACTTTTTGACACGGATCCAGATATTGAAGTCGTTGGAACTATTGGAACGGGTATTGAAATTTTTGAATTTATCCGACGCTTTCCTGTTGATGTTATAATCTCTGAAATTGATTTGCCCGAGCTGAATGGCATTACCGCTTTAAGAGCCATTAAAAAAGAGCATACCGACTTAAAAGTGATCATGTTCAGTCATCATCCTGAAGAAATTTATGCTATCAGCACGATTAAAGCAGGTGCCTCTGGTTATCTTTCAAAATCAGTGGATACTAAAACCATTAAAGAGGCGGTATTAAAAGTGTATAATGGTGGTATCTATTTGAGTGAGAACATGGCCAAACACTTGAATTATGATGACACCAAGAACAGCAAAAGCAAACTTTACAAACGTCTATCGACCAGAGAAGTCGAAGTATTAAAATTATTATCGTCCGGAAAGAAAAACAAGGAAATTGCTCAAGAGCTCGACATCAACGAAAAAACGGTCAGCACCTATAAAGCGCGGCTTTTCAAAAAACTGAATGTGACCAATTTAGTAGATTTGATTCATCAAGCAAAACATATAGGCACCGTTTAAATTTTGCCACCCACTACTTTTCCGAGTTTTTTTGACAAGAGTGTTTTTAGTCTTAAGTAGTCTCTAACATCTTCCATTACTGCGAGCGTATTTACATCGGGCTTTCTCGTTTCGTTTTGGTATTCCACAACTTTTTGATCTATTAGAAAACATCTTAAACTCAAAATCGTTTGAGTCACCAATTGCGCGATACTCTCATTTTTTTCTTTGGGAACGATATGATTTCGCTCCCAATCGTGCAATACATAACGCTCATCATCCATCAAAATAGTGGTCACTTCATTGGCCATGTTCTGATCGAGCTTATTAATAAAGTCCTTTAGCTGAAAGTCTGTGGCTTGGTGCAGCGCATCAATAATAACATAATATAAATTTTTGAAGCGCTCGTCAGAAAACTGCATTTCATCTTCCTGCAAGTCTAAATAGATTTTCTCAAATACTTTTGCTTGCTGAATGACAGGTTCCATTTTTAATTCGCCTGTTTTCTCATCTTCTTTCATGACCAAGTCCTCAAAATCTTCAGTTTCGTTGCCATAAAGCAATAAGATCTCGATGATTTTTAGCTCCAATTCATATTGATGATTGACTTTCTTTGCGGCCGGTTCTGATCTAAAAACTTCAAAAGGCACTTGATTTGGATCAGGTGGCCTGCTCAATTCCTTACTTTCTTTATTATTGATTTGCGCTAAAGTGGTAAATAAGACCTGCTCACTAATGTCCATGATATTCGAACATTCCTTCACATAAATCTCACGCTTAATAGGATCAGGAATTTTTGAAATACTATTGACGATTTCCCGGATGGTATCCGCCTTTTTTATAGGATCGTTTTTGGCATCTTCAACCAACAACGAGGCTTTAAACTGAATGAAATCCATGGCCTTGTCATGAAGATAAGCGGAAAGCTCTTCAAAGGTATTTTTTCTTGCAAAGCTGTCCGGATCTTCGCCCGCGGGAAAAGAACAAACCTTAACATTCATTCCTTGCTCCAAAATTAAATCGATACCTCTTACCGAAGCTCGCAATCCCGCAGCATCCCCATCAAAAAGCACCGTGATATTTTTGGTTAAACGATTAATCAATCGAATCTGCTCGGGCGATAAAGCCGTTCCCGAAGATGCGACCACATTCTTAACGCCTGTTTGGTGGAATTGGATCACATCCGTATAGCCTTCTACCAAAAAACAATTGTCTTCTTTAGCGATAGATTGCTTGGCATGATATAATCCATACAGAATTTTACTCTTATGATAGACTTCACTTTCAGGCGAATTCAGATATTTTGCCGCTTTTTTATCAGCTCCCAAGATTCGGCCTCCGAAACCTAAAACCCGTCCGCTCATACTTTGAATAGGAAACAAGACTCGACCTTTAAAGCGATCAAAACGTTTGTCATCCTTAACAATGGTCAATCCTGTTTTTTCAAGAAATTCGAGTTTGTAACCCTTTTTTAAAGCTTCATCCGTAAAGGCTTGCCATTCATCAAGTGCATAGCCCAAATCAAAGGTCTTTATGGTTTCAATGGTAAACCCACGCTCCTTAAAATAACTTAAGCCAATGGCTTTTCCTTGATCGGTTTTATGAAGCACTTTTTGGAAGTATTCACTGGCAAACTCGTTGACCAAAAAGAGACTTTCCCGTTCATTGGCTTCTTCTTTTTGCTCATTGGTCTGTTCGGTTTCCTCTATTTCAATATTGTATTTTTTGGCAAGATATCTGATCGCTTCAGGATAAGTGAAATGCTCATGCTCCATGATGAAAGTCACCGCATTTCCGCCTTTGCCACTACTAAAATCTTTCCAAATTTGCTTTACCGGACTCACGACAAAACTCGGCGAACGCTCGTCACTAAACGGACTTAAACCTTTATAATTACTGCCCGCTTTTTTGAGATTGACGAAATCGCCAATAACCTCTTCAACGCGAGCGGTTTCAAATACTTGTTCTATGGTGGATCTTGAAATCAAAGCTTAGTAGTAATTTTTTTGTAAAAATAGGACAATCAAAATTCATAAAGGACATATCTTGCCGATGAGTTTATCGAAAAAAAAATCAATTCCGTCCAGTTCTTAAGATAAATATAAGCACTGACTTTACCGAAGATAATGCCATTTACATCATTAGCGTTGGCAGCAACATTTAAAATTAAAACAATGAAAAAAACACCTCGTTTTACAAGTAGATTAAGAACTAATATCGTTGAAGTACCAGAAATTATCAATACCTGTTCTGGAATCTATGTATTTGGTCAGCTATTAAAATCTTTTTTATTCAGTACTGATGTGGCGATCATCCGAAATACAAATTCCAACGCTATTATTGCAGTATATCCATTTACGCCGCAGCCCTTAATTTCTCATGCTTTGATTTTAGCGGCAGACAAACCTATCTTTTGTGGTGTCGGCGGCGGCATAACCACAGGCGATCGATCCATAGATCTTGCCATTGACGCAGAGTTCCAAGGTGCCTTAGGCGTGGTATTAAATAAACCTACGCCGAATGATTTGATCAAAAGATTAAAAGAAAAAATAGACATTCCAGTCGTCATTACCGTGGTTTCAGAAAATGACGATATCGAGGGACGCATAAAAGCTGGCGTCGATATTTTTAACGTGTCAGGCGCTGAAAAAACGTCGGATATTATAAAAAGAATCAGAGATATTAATAGCGATGTGGCGATCATTGCAACTAGCGGGAGATCTGATGATACTATTCAACTGGCCATTGAATCGGGAGCCAATGCCATTTCTTATACGCCTCCGACTACTGCAGAGTTATTCAAGGACATCATGATTCGCTATCGGAATGAATAAGTTTTTTGAACCATCAAGATCATTTAGGTATTAAGAAAATTAAGTCGTGTTGTTTTAACTCAACCCTTAATGTCCTAAATTCCTTAATTTTTTCTTAATGGTTATATTTTTTTGAACCATTAAGGGATTAAGAAAATTAAGGTGCACTACTTTTTAAGGCAGCGCTTAATGAACTTAACTCCTTAATGGTTTAATTTCTCTTGATGTTTTATGTGATTAACCTATAGATCCCAACGCAGGCCCAAGGAAATATTATGCTGTGGCGTGACTTGATCCTTAAACAGTTCGTTCAGATTATATTTGGCATACACACTAAAATCTCCTACGCCAATATAACCGCTCAAACCATATACAAAATTGGACGTGTTGTAATCATTTTTTAATTTATCTTTTTGATTGCT
>NZ_JBDSLS010000204.1:0-5309 GCF_039916245.1 Gelidibacter sp. | reverse complement strand
GTTATGGTGGGCACAACAGAATTAAGAGAATTAGATTTTTCATTTTTTTTGTTTAGTCAAAAGGGAGAACTTTTATTAGTTTTCCCTTTTTTTTTAGTGAAACCCAAAACCCAAAAGCGAAAAGTATTGGGTTTTGTTGGTTGAATTAATCCCGCTTTTGGGCGGGATCTCAATGTATAAACTATCAAATCCAAAATTCCAAAACCCAAAAGTGAAGCGCTTTGGTTTGCTGATTATAGTTTGGGCTAATTGGGCTAAAGCCCTTTGTTCCTCTGCACTTCCGTATCCCGAGCTAAAGCTCAAGTGTATTGGGGATTAGTGAGCGCTATCTGCGGGAAACAATTAGAGTAATAAGGTTGTCTCAGCATAAAAACTAGGCGCGCAAAATTGCTCTCGATTGAACTTTGAATAGCTCGCAGCTTCAGCTGGGTGAATCTTATTTTGAAAATGGAAGTTTAAGCGAGCAGGAAGAGTGTCATCTTCCAAAATGAGCGTCATTTATTGGATGCTTAATAGCTAAGGAATTCACGAACTCCAGCTAATAATTAATGTTAAGAAGATTTAGTCGTCAGAAAAGCCAAATCGAGTCTCTGTTCTTTCCTCTTTCTTCTAAACGCGAAGTTGTGGTGAGCTTGTCGAAGTATCTCAATTCTTAATACTTCGTACTTAATACCAAGTATTTCTACATCGAAGAGTTCAAAATTTTCTCCTTTACTTCTTCAATATATGATCTCCCAATAACATAGCGCATGCCATCAATTTCAATGCTGTTGCCTTCAACGGCATCAATCTTACTGATGGAAATCGTGTAGGAGCGATGAATTCTAATAAAATCGGAGGGAGGCAATAATTCGGTAAAGTCTGATAGCGTGCTATGGATCATAAATCGGCCATTGGTGGTATTGATTTTCAAATAATCTTTCAGACTTTCCACCACTAGTATTTCATCCAAAAAAACCTTTTTCATTTTTTTCTTGTCAATCTTAAGGAAAAGAAACGGACGTGCATTTATGGGGTCTGAGGTAGGTTGTTTAATGTTCAATCGTCTGTAAAGTTTGTTTAAAGCATTCATGAACCTCGGGAACTCAAACGGTTTAACCAAATAATCCAGCACATCCAAATTGTAGGTTTCAATGGCATATTCCGTATAAGCGCTGGTAATGATAATTAAAGGTGGTTCTTTTAAGCTTTTTATAAAATTAAGTCCGTCCAAAACAGGCATGTTAATGTCCAAGAAAATCACATCAACTTTATGATTTTTTAAAAAATTCAATCCATCGATAGCATTATTGAAGGTCTTGACCACTTCAATGTCTTCAATTTGCTGTAAATAACTTTTAATTACATTAGCTGCCAGTGGCTCATCATCAATAATTAAACATCTTATTTTCATAGGTAGAAGGTTATTGTTTTAAAATAGGCATAAGTAATTCGCATATCGTCATTGGTTTTTGTGACTAGTTTTTGGATCATGCTCCTTTCATGCTTTTTATTTTAAGAATAATGGATTTTTTTGATAAAACCTAATCGTGAATTTTAAACCACTTTAATTTTAAGGTTTACCGTGAATTTTTCTGAGTCGCTGGTAATGGTTAGTTTATAATCGTTTTGATTATAGCCTAAATTTAATCTTTTTTTGACGTTTTCTAAGCCGATTCCGCTGGAATGGTTGACTTCGTTCTTGAATTCTGTAACCGCAGGCAAAGGATTTTTAATTGTAAAGTACAGAAAATCTCCTTCAACTGTGAAATCGATATCAATTTTAACAATACCAATATTTTTGTTGACGCCATGTTTAAAGGCGTTTTCAACAAAGGTCAGCAACAGGATGGGCGCTATGTTTTTTTCTTGGATGTCTCCAGAAATGGACATATTGATTTTAAGCAAGCCATCATGTCGTATTTTCTCTAAATCCAAGTAATTCTGAATGCACAGAATCTCATTCTCCAGGGATTGGCGCTCGTACTTTGTTTCATAGAGCAAATAGCGCATCAATTCTGAAAGTCTGAGGATGACTTTCGGAGTTTTATTTGATTTTTCAAGCGCTAATGAGTGAATGTTATTCAGTGTATTGAAGAAAAAGTGCGGCGATATCTGGGTTTTCAAAAACAATAACTCCGTTTCCAATTGGTTTCTTTCGAGATCGGCAACGCGTTTCTGTTCCTTCAAGAAATCTAAAGTCACTTTAATGGCCGTCACAAAAGTGATCACATAAAGTTCTCCAATCATCATGTCGACGGTATAGTTAAGGGTCAAGGCATTTATGGTTTCTGGACCCTCTGGCCAAACATCGTTGCTGATTAAAAAATAAGTGAGGTTGAATTTTGCAAGCACCATTAAAAAAATGGCGGATAAAATCAAAATACCATAAGACACATATTTCTTTTTGAACAAAAATTTCGGCATCAAGAAATAGATGTTGAAATAGCATAAAGCAATATGAATCGGAAATCCTAAAAAGTTTGTTTTTAAGGAATACAGGTAGTCATTAAAGTAAATTCCCCAACGAAAAGTGTTGAATAAAAAATAGACACACCAGAAAATGATGTGATGCCAAAATGATATTCTATAAAGCCTACCGGACTTAAAGTTCATGAAAGATTTTTTTTTTGTGATGTTCAGGAGAGTTAACGTGTCGTCCGTCTAAATTTATTTCAAATGCGGTTAAAATTATGAAAATTTATGCTGTGAACTCATCTTGCTTTTTGTTTTTAATAGAATAATGAGATCCTTCACAACTCGAAATTGCAAGCCAAGTTTTTTTTAAAAAATCAAGGTGTGTGAATTAAACGGGTTGTGTTGTGATTTTGGTCTATTTTAGAAATGTTAAAAACGAGATTTAATAATTTGGACAAAATTACCATTATGAAACAACTATACGTAATTGTTCTTTGCGCTATTTTAATAGTAAGCTGTAATAAAAAATCAGAAACTATTGGCAAAAAAGTAGAATTGATTAGCTACGTCGATCCTTTTATCGGAACTGGCGGCCATGGCCATACCTATCCTGGGGCTACAGTACCTTTTGGCATGTTGCAAGTCAGTCCTGTTAACGGCATTAGCGATTGGGATTGGTGCTCAGGTTATCATTATTCTGACAGTATTATCGTCGGTTTTAGCCATTTAAATTTGAGCGGAACCGGTATTGGCGATTTGGCCGATATTCTGTTTATGCCCACGAACAAAGCTCATGATTTAACTTTAAATCCAATGTCTCGTGATAGTCTGCCGTACAAATCATCGTACAGTCATAAAAATGAAAAAGCTACTCCTGGATATTATCAAGTGTTTTTGGAGGATTCCAATGTGAATGTGGAATTGACCACCTCGGAAAGAACGGCTTATCATAAATATACTTTTAAAGAAGGCGATGTGCAATCGATCATTGTCAATTTAGGATTCGCCATCAATTGGGATAGAGCGGTAGCATCGTCGTTAAAAGTTGAGGATCGCTACACGATTAGCGGCTACCGCTATAGTACCGGATGGGCACATAATCAAAAAGTGTTTTTCGTGGCCAAATTTTCAAAACCGATAGCCGATTATAAAATATATGTGGACGGTAAAGTTTTTGAAGAAGGCGAACATGATGGTATCAAATCGTCAGTTCAATTGATGTTTGATCCCAATGAAACGGGCACTGAATTATTTGCTAAAGTAGCCGTCTCTTCAGTAAGTATTGAAAACGCCAAAGACAATTTAGGAGTTGGCGGATTTATTTTCGATAAAACGAAAACAGATGCTGAAGAGTTATGGAGCACGGCATTATCTTCTTTTGACGTGGAAACGCCTACGGATTCTTTAAAAACCATTTTTTATACTGCCTTGTACCACGCTCAATTGGCGCCAGTGACGTTTAGCGATAAAAACGGCCAATTCAGAATGGAAAATGATAGCATCGTTACTGCCAAAGATTATACGGCCTATTCAACATTGTCACTTTGGGATACCTTTAGAGCAGAACATCCGTTGCTGACCATCATCGCTCCTGATCGCGTTTCTGATATGGTCAACTCGATGTTGGCGTATTACGAAGTCAAAAAAATCTTACCAGTTTGGACCTTGTACGGCAATGAAACCAATACCATGACAGGTTACCATTCCATTCCTGTGATCGTTGAAGCCTATAAAAAAGGCATTCGTGGTTTTGATGCTGAAAAGGCCTTTGAAGCGATGAAAACTACGATGATGCAAGATGAACGTGGCCTGAAATATTATAAAAAATTCGGTTATATTCCTTATAATTTAGTCGATGAATCGGTTACGATAACCTTGGAGTATGCTTATGACGATTGGTGTGTTGCAGAATTGGCGAAACTATTGGGTAAAGAAGACGATTATCAATTTTTCTTAAACCGTTCCAAAGCTTATCAATATTTATTTGATAAAGGCAGCGGATTTATGCGTGGTAAATCGGAAGATGGCAAGTCATGGAACGAACCGTTTGATCCGAAACATTCCAACCACCGCGAACAAACCGATTATACCGAAGGAAACGCATGGCAACACAGCTGGTTTGTGCCGCAAGATGTGGAAGATTTCATCCGTCTTCATGGAAGCGATGAACTATTTGCAAGTCGTTTAGAGCAATTGTTTACCGAGAGTTCTGAAATTACCGGCGATAATGTTTCCGCAGATATCACAGGACTTATCGGTCAATATGCACACGGTAACGAACCAAGCCATCATATTGCTTATATGTTCAATCATGCCAATCAACCTTGGCGCACGCAATATTGGGCACGTCATATTATGGACACGCAATACAACACGACTCCAAATGGATTGAGCGGGAATGAGGACTGCGGTCAAATGAGCGCTTGGTATGTGTTGAGTTCTGTCGGATTGTATCCAATGAATCCAGCGTCGGGCGACTATGAAATTGGAACGCCTATTTTTGAGAAATCAACTATTAATCTTCCAAATAAAAAGACTTTTATCATAGAAGCTGAAAATGTTTCGGATAAAAATTTCTATATCCAGTCAGCAACTTTAAACGGAAAAGACTTTAACAAAACGGCTATTTCCCACGAGGAGATGCTAAAAGGAGGGACTTTGCATTTTGTCATGGGGGCTCAACCCAACAAAAAATGGGGAATCAAAAACGCCCAACCAACAACAAATAACTAGTAGTAGATGGATATTATTGATATTTCGATTATAGCCGTTTACGTTATTTTAACCTTGGGCGTCGGCATTTGGATTTCAAAAAGAGCATCCAAAGGCTTGGATTCTTACTTCTTAGGAGGTAAAACCATCAAATGGTATTATTTAGGATTGAGCAATGGCTCGGGAATGTTTGATATTTC
>NZ_JBDSLS010000203.1:0-2608 GCF_039916245.1 Gelidibacter sp. | reverse complement strand
AAGAATTCGAAACTATTTCAAAGAACTGCAATAACTGTCTGAATGTGTTTTATCAAAAGGATTTTGTGACCAAAGACCCTAAAAAGCGTGTGCCACATGATGGTTGGATTGTGAATGTGGTGGCCATACAGAAAGGCACAAAATATCCCAACCGCTACATTATTATGAGTGGCGATATTGATACACGTGCCAGTGATGTCATGGATTTCACAATAGATGCGCCCGGTGCAAACGATAATGGATCTGGAATGGCAGGCGCTATTGAAGCCGCTCGTGTGCTCTCAAAATATAAATTTGAAAGCAGTATTATTTATGTAGGGCTTTCGGGCGAAGAACAAGGTCTTTTTGGTGGCGCCGGATTGCCAGCTTATGCTAAAGAGAAAGGTTGGGATGTTATCGGTGTTTTTAATAATGATATGATTGGCAATATTGAAGGGGTTGATGGTGTGATTGACAACCGTGCATTTCGAATATTTTCTGAACCCGTTCCTCCTACCGAAACTGATAAAGAACGAGAAATGCGCCGTTTTTATGGTGGCGAAGTCGATGGCATTTCACGTCAATTGGCACGTTATGTCCATAAAACCACTCAAACCTATATGCCTGAAATGAATCCAATGATGGTATATCGATTGGATCGCTTTGGTCGTGGCGGCCATCATCGACCGTTTAACGATTTAGGTTTTGCTGGTATACGAATTATGGAAGCACATGAAAATTACACCCAACAGCATCAAGATATCCGTTTAGAAAATGGCATTCATTACGGCGATACGTTTGAACATGTCAACTTTCCTTATGCGGCAAAACTAACTGCGGTCAATGCTATTAATATGGCAAGCTTGGCGTCCTCTCCTCCTCCACCGAAAACCGTTGCCATTGGTGGGATTGTTGAAGCATCTGCAAAACTGAAATGGGATAAAGCTGAAGGTGCCAAAGGCTATAAAATTTATTGGAGAGATACGACGTCGCCTACTTGGGACCATTCCAGATATGTTGGAGATATTACTGAATTTACACTTAATGGTATTGTTATTGACAATTCCTATTTTGGAGTCGCATCTGTTGGAAAAGATGGTTATGAAAGTGTGGTCGTTTTCCCGAATTCAATTTTAAGAAATTAAACAATGCTCAAATATTTTTATATCCTTTTAGCTTTAGTCGCAGTTAATACAATAAACGCTCAAGATAAAATATTTACCAAACAAGATACCTTAAGAGGTTCCATCACCCCAGAACGCGCTTGGTGGGATTTGACCTATTACCATTTAGATATAACCGTGGATCCGGCTACAAAATCCATCAAAGGGAAAAACACCGTTCAATATAAAGTTTTAGAACCTTATGCGGTACTTCAAATTGACTTACAAGCACCTTTAATTATTACAAAAGTGATACAAAACGGAGACGTTTTAAATGTCAAAAACGAAGGTAACGCGCATTTTATCAGCTTAAAAAGCGATCAAGAAAAAGGAAGCATCCAAAGTTTAGATGTCTATTATGAAGGCCAACCTCAAGAAGCCGTAAACGCTCCGTGGGATGGTGGATTTTCTTGGAAAAAAGATAGCAATGGTAACGATTTTATCGCTACCTCATGCCAAGGATTAGGTGCCAGCGTGTGGTGGCCCAACAAAGACCATATGTATGACGAAGTGGATAGCATGTTGATTAGTGTCACTATTCCAAAGGCGTTGATGGAAGTTTCCAACGGCCAGTTCCGCAGCGTTGAAGAGCATAAAAATGGCACAAAAACTTACAATTGGTTTGTCAACAATCCAATCAATAATTACGGGGTTAATGTGAATATTGGGGATTATGTTCATTATTCTGAAGACTATCAAGGGGAAAAAGGCCTCTTGAAAATGGATTATTATGTTTTAAAAGACAATCTTGAAAAAGCCAAGACCCATTTTAAAGATGCGCCAAGAATGATGGAGGCTTTTGAACATTGGTTTGGTCCCTATCCATTTTATGAAGATGGTTATAAGTTGGTAGAAGTTCCTTATTTAGGAATGGAGCACCAAAGTTCCGTCACTTATGGCAATCAGTATAAAAACGGCTATTTAGGAAGGGATGTTTCCGGTTCGGGATGGGGCTTAAAATTTGATTTTATTATCATTCACGAATCTGCTCACGAATGGTTTGCCAATAATATCACGTATAAAGATATTGCCGATATGTGGGTTCATGAAAGTTTCACATCTTATGCTGAAAGTTTGTTTGTAGAATATTTCTACGGTAAAAAAGCGTCCGCAGAATATGTTATCGGCATCCGAAAAAACATTCAAAACGATAAGCCGATCATTGGGACTTATGATGTCAATCAAAGTGGATCCGTAGACATGTATTACAAAGGCGCGAATATGCTGCACACCTTAAGACAGTGGATTAATGACGATGGTAAATGGCGAGATATATTACGAGGTTTGAACGAAACATTCTACCATCAAACCGTGACCACCAAGCAAATTGAAGACTATTTCTCAAAAACCTCAGGACTTGATTTGAAGGCCTTTTTTAATCAATACCTCAGGTATTCCAACATTCCAACTTTGGAATATAGTATAAAAGATAAACAATTGAAATACCGATGGGTTGATACCGTCCC
>NZ_JBDSLS010000202.1:0-4062 GCF_039916245.1 Gelidibacter sp. | reverse complement strand
CTATTCATTGATATGATAAAAAAACTATTCAAATTTCTCTTTAAGCTTATTTTGTGGTTATTAGCCATTCCCATTATAGCTGTGATCATTTTTAAATGGGTTCCGGTTCCAGCAACACCTTTGATGGTCATAAGATATTTTGAACAGAAAGAAACCGTTTGGAAACATGATTGGGTGTCTATAGACGAAATTTCAAAAAACTTACAATTAGCGGTAATTTGCAGCGAAGATCAAAATTTCCTAAAACACAATGGCTTTGATATGAAAGCTATTGAAAAAGCTTTGGATTATAATCAAAAAGGAAAAAAAGTAAGAGGCGCGAGTACCATCAGTCAGCAAACGGCGAAAAATGTATTTTTGTGGCCACACCGCAGTTGGCTTCGGAAAGGATTGGAAACCTATGTCACGTTTTTGATTGAATTGATCTGGTCCAAGGAGCGCATCATGGAAGTGTATTTGAATAGTATCGAAATGGGGAATGGCATTTATGGAGCTGAATCGGCTTCCCAATATTGGTTCAAAAAACCGGCTTCAAAACTAAGTAAGAGTGAAGCAGCTGCCATTGCCGCAATTTTACCAAGACCATTAAAATATCGCGCCAATCCACCAACCGCATATATTGCCAATAGAAAGTTATGGATCATGAAACAAATGTCGTTTTTTGGGCCTTTAAATTATGATTCTAAAGATGGAAAGTAATTTAAAAATTAAAGAGCAACTTTATAAGCAATGCGTTGATTTTGTAGAAGAACGTCTTATAACCATCCAGAATCAAATTAAGGAAATTCAGGAATCGCTCAACTCAGAAACTAAAAGTAGTGCAGGAGACAAGCACGAAACGGGGCGAGCCATGTTGCAATTGGAACGTGAAAAGTCAGGACAGCAATTATCTGAAGTTGAAAAATTAAAAGAAGCATTATCTAAAATTGATGTAACTAAGTCTTCAGCAACAATCGGTTTGGGAAGTGTGGTGTTTACCTCAAAATCCAATTATTTTATGGCGATAAGCGCAGGGCAATTAAAAGTTGGATCGGATAAGTTTTTCGCTATTTCTCCAAATACGCCGATTGGATTATTGCTGATGGGAAAAAAAGCAGATGACGAAATTGCATTTAGAGAGCAGCATTTTGTGATAAAAACTGTTTTATAAAAGACCTCACAGGTTTTGGAACCTGTGAGGTCTGAAATCTAATTTCTTTGAGAAATCCTTTATTTTTTTCTGTGCTTATCTTTTTCTCTTTTTTTCCGCCAAGGTGCATTCGCCTGCCAATCGCCAGCCATGATGCAGCCATAAGGCATCACTTCGTCAATCACTATTCCTAAGCCGAATTCTTCCATCTGTTGTCTTACGCTATTGGCGTTTTTATAAGCTGATGGCAACTCGGAAATATCAATTTCATTTGAGAAAAACCGAATGTCCAAACCTCTCGTTTCTTCTTTAAAGATTTGCATGGTCGTCCCTGATTTGCTACGCCTGTGTTGGGTTCTGCTCATATTCCGACCAGCACCATGCGGCGCAAATCCTAAATTGTTGGCCGTTGTTGCACCTTCTACAATTAACACAGGTTCTGACATGTTCAACGGGATCAATCGCGGACCTGTGATGTCTGGCATAAATTTTTTATCTAATGGCGTCGCGCCTTTGGCATGGTAAAACAAATCGCCATCCTTAAATACAAAGTTATGTTCGTTCCAATAACGGTCTTTGATAGCGATGTTTAAAGTTTCCGCCACCGCATTATGCAATACTTCATGATTCGTTTTTGTCCAATTTCTGATGATTTGCAAAGCCTCCCAATAATCTTGTCCTTCTTCGGTTTCAAAAGGAATCCATGCGTTTTGTTTCTTAGTGTCAGGCGACAAATCTTTTCTGAACCTTTCAGCGATTTTCATGCCCTTATCATATAATCGTGCGCCTGGACCTCTAGAGCCGTGATGTGTAACCAGCATCGTATGGCCTGTTTTTTTGGATTTCCCCACAAACAGAAAATGGTTGCCATCGCCTTGGGTCCCCAAATGTGATTTTGCGATGGAAATCATATGCATATCATTCAAAAAACTGTTGTTTTCAAAAGCTTTCAACAACTCCGCAGGAAACTTAAACTGTGCATCCTTATCACGACCCCCAGGGCCAAAATGTGTGTTAGCATGAGCGGCATCTAAAATGGCTTTTGGATCTGCTTTTCCAAAATCGGTCAGCATGACAGAACAACAAATATCGGCACTATGCATGCCTGGATGGATGGCGTTTTTAGCAACCGCCACACCGCCAACCGGAATCGTTCCATCCGGACCTGCTGGACAAGCATCGGGCATAAGGGCACCTGAAACCAAAGTTGGTGTTTTCATCAAGGTTTGCATGGAATTTATTACGGTTTTTATGTTTTCTTCCTCCAATTTATTTTCTGCTTTGATGTTGATGGCAAAGTCTACCGGTTTTGGATGTAATTGAATGGGATCAGGCTGGATAAATTGCTCCAAAAATTTGTCCAATGCTTCGCCTTCTAAATTGTTTTTATTGATATGTTTGATCGCATTTTTCATCCATTTTCCTTGGGGAAATCCCAATGCTATTAAATCGTGTCCTGTGATTTTCTCCTTCATGTTTCTTTTTTATGCAGTTAATTTGTTTATGTTTTTGAACAGATTAAGATTTGTTTCTGATTATAATACGGAATTATTAACGTCTTGTACCATCTTTTTCATCTCATTACGATAAAAATTTCAAAGATGTATAAAGGAGACTCATGATTTGTCGATATTGAATCTGCGTCAAATGCGATAAATTTTATTGCTGTGACAAGTTCATTCAGAATTATTAGAAAAAAGATACAATTTAAGCAATAAAGAACATTTTAATTAAGTCATTGCATGTATCTTTAATAAAACGTATTGCTAAAAATCGCTAGGTGTCATTACAAAGTTATTACGATGTCGTCATTATTGGAGGAGGCTTGGCGGGTTTGTCTGCTGCTATCCATCTGCGGAAATATGATTTTAATATCCTTCTTATTGAGAAAAACGACTATCCCAAGCACAAAGTTTGTGGTGAATATATTTCAAGTGAAGTGCTTCCGTATTTGAATTATTTGGACATTGATGTGTTCGCCTTAGGAGCCAAAAACATCACAAAATTTGAAGTGTCCACTATCCAGAATAAACTGATTTCTGCCGATTTACCGCTGGGCGGTTTTGGCATCAGTCGTTATGCCTTGGATTATGCGCTCTATTCCAAAGCCAAAGAAAACGGAGTAGTGATTGTCCAAGATACGGTTGGCGACGTTCAGTTTATACAGGATGAATTTAAAGTGTCCACCAAAAATAATGGACAGTTTTGCTCTAAAATCGTAATTGGTTCTTATGGCAAACGAACCAACTTGGATGTAAAACTGAACCGAAAATTCATCAAAAATAAATCACCTTATTTAGCCGTAAAAACGCATGTTAAAGGCAGTTTTCCTGAAGACTTGGTCGCTTTACACAATTTTGAAGGTGGTTATTGTGGGATTTCTAAAGTGGAAGATGATAGCATTAATCTGTGTTATATAACCAATTTTGAAGCTTTTAAAAAATATAAGGATATTGACGAGTTTCAAGAAAAAGTGCTTTTCAAAAATGTCTATTTGAAATCAATTTTTGAAAACACTACGCCAGTTTTTGAAGCGCCTTTAACGATTAGCCAGATTTCTTTTGATCGTAAATCGCCCGTGGAACAACATATGCTCATGTGTGGCGATTCGGCAGGCATGATTCATCCGCTTTGTGGCAATGGCATGAGCATGGCGCTTAGAAGTGCGCAAATAGCATCCGAACTGATAATTGATTACCTTAATAAAAAAATAACCTCAAGGGATGTATTGGAAGCGTCCTATCAAAAAGCATGGAACAATGCATTTCAAAACCGCTTAAAAGTTGGTCATGTCGTCGCCAATTTGTTTAATAATAGCACATTGTCAGAAATATCACTAAGGATGCTCAAAATAATGCCGTTTTTAGTACCACTGATTATCAAACAAACCCATGGAAAACCGATGTCTATAAAATGAGTTTTTTAGTTGATAC
>NZ_JBDSLS010000201.1:0-3509 GCF_039916245.1 Gelidibacter sp. | reverse complement strand
ATGGAAAGTGTCGTTAAAAACGCCAAAGAAATTGCCGCTCAAAATATCAAAGAAATCGTGTTAACTGGGGTAAATATTGGCGATTATGGCAAAGGTGAATTCGGCAATAAAAAACACGAGCACACCTTTTTAGATTTGGTTAAAGAATTGGATCAGGTAGAAGGTATTGAGCGTTTGCGAATTTCATCCATCGAGCCCAATTTGTTGAAAAATGAAACGATTGATTTGGTTTCAAAATCAAGAGCTTTTGTTCCGCATTTTCATATTCCATTACAAAGTGGAAGTAATGACATTCTTAAAAAAATGAAACGTCGTTACATGAGGGAACTTTATGTGGATCGCGTTTCAAAAATAAAAGAAGTCATGCCACAGGCTTGTATTGGTGTGGATGTCATTGTGGGTTTTCCCGGAGAAACTGACGCACATTTCTTAGAGACCTATAACTTTTTGAATGCACTTGATATATCCTATTTACATGTGTTTACCTATTCTGAACGTGATAATACCGAAGCTGTAGAGATGGACGGCGTGGTTTCAAAAAACGTAAGAGCTAAACGCAGTAAAATGCTACGAGGCTTATCCGTTAAAAAACGTCGTGCGTTTTACGAAAGCCAATTAGGAAGCACACACACCGTTTTGTTTGAAAACGAAAATAAAGAAGGTTATATACATGGTTTTACAGAAAACTATGTTAAAGTAAAAACGCCATGGAATCCTGCACTTGTAAATACTTTGCATGAAATAGAGCTGACTAAAATTGATGACGATGGCATTGTAAGGTTTGAATTTGTTGCCGTTTTGTCTGAATAAACCTGTTTTTTTAAATCTGCTGAGTGTTTTTTAACCGTCTTTTCAGCTATTGGCCGTGTTTTTTTTAGAAGACCATCCCTAATTTATAATTTTGATGTTGGCTCCTTATCTAACAACAATTATAAATGAATATTACCTTTCGTCTGCTTTTTCTCTCTGTTTGTTTTTTTATATGCGCAAGCTGTTCTAAAGAGGATGATAAGTACCCTGTCGTTGGTGATTGGGAATTGATTATGTGGACGGTAGGCATTCCATTTGATTTAGGCAATAACCAAGTCCATAGCTTAAATTTTTTAGATAAGACAGCGTGTAACGTCAACGAAACTTTGAATTTTAATCATAAAGGTATTGTTACTTCTAGTAACACATTCAATCCCGAAATAACGATTCGTTTAAAAGAGGATACTTCTGATGTTTACTTTGTTGAAGAAATTTGCGATGAGGGAACCATTGGTTTTTCTACATCGTATCTTCAAGTTGATAAGCTAAATATAGAATTAAACAATGCAGTTGGTATGGTGGAAAGAAACAAGTTGACGCTTGTTTATGCCAATGCCATTAAAATATACAACGAAGTCTTTACAGAAGTGATTGAAAGCAAGGATCTCACATTGGTTTATAGGAAGAAATAATAAAAAAATCCGAAACTAAGTTTCGGATTTTTATTTTAAATTATATTCTAATACCTACTGGAAGCATTTTCTGATACTTCCTGTTTTTCCTTATAAACTTAGCTATTTCCGGACTTGTAGGAACAACACTAATATTGCGTTCGGAGATATTCTCAAAAACCAAGGTTAAAAAATTGGCTTCAAATTCTTCAGAGGTAATGCTCTCAGGAATACATAATTTGGTTAGAAAAATTTTACGGTCTTGAAGAGAGTACTCAATTTTTGCTAAATCGTCTTCAACTTTAAGTTCAAATTGACGTAAGAAATCATTGTCAACTAAATCTGCTGCATCATTCATAATAATATCTTTAATTTTATTTAATGGTTGGAAGGAGGTAATCGCTAATTTTATATAGCTTTGCTTGACAAATTTACGAAAAATTACGTTAGTATCGGCCGCCTAAGATGTTAAATCCTTATAAAGTAAACGTTTACGGGGCTTTAAAGAATTTAATGTCTTATCTTACTTTGATCACTAAGTTTGGGTTACGCTTAAAATCAGCACATGGAGAAAGAAATTATTCCTGTTTATCTTATGCCAGGAATGGCTGCAAAACCAACCATCTTTGAGCGCATTAAATTACCTGAAGATCAATTTAAAATTTATTGGTTGGAATGGATGATTCCAGAAGTGAATGAAAGTTTGGAACACTATGCCAAACGCATGATTGAAAAAATAGAGCATAAAAACCCGGTGCTTTTGGGCGTATCTTTTGGAGGTGTTTTGGTTCAGGAAATGAGTAAGTTTATGGAGGTGAGTAAATTGATTGTGGTAAGCAGTGTAAAGTCACGTCATGAACTTCCGAAGCGTATGAAAATCGCTAAATTTATAAGAGCATATAAGTTCGCGCCCACACAATTGCTTTCCAATTTGGACGTTCTTAAAAAGTATGCCTTTAATGACACCATTTCCAAACGAATTGATTTGTACAAAACCTATCTCGCCGTAAATGACAAGCGTTATTTGGATTGGGCTATAAAGGAAATGTTGCTTTGGGATCAGGAAGAGCCTATTAAAGATGCCGTTTATATACACGGCGATAAGGATGCCGTTTTTACACATTCTTGCGAAGGAAACTGTATTGTGGTAAAAGGAGGGACCCATATTATGGTCGTTACAAAATATAGATGGTTCAATAAAAATCTTCCAAAACTAATAACAGGATCAAATTGATTACTGTTGAATTATTTTTTTACATTTATAAAAAAAAATCAGAAAATGAAAATGATTAAGAATTTACTAGCAGTCATAGGCCTTGTATGCATTTCAGGGCTGTTTATATTTGCTGTACAAAAGCCTGCTGACAGTGATTTACTGCCCGAGCAAAAGATGGTCAATGGTTATAATATATACGCTGTAAAAATACCGGATGATCTGAACTTTGCCGATGAGCCAATGCCGTTATCAGATCCTGATGTTTATGAGCGGATGGATAGAGAGCTTTTGGTCAACACCTATTGGCAATCCAACGGACTTTTGATGTTTAAACGTGCTCAAAAGTATTTTCCTGTGATAGAGCCGATCTTAAAAAAGCACGGTATTCCAGATGATTTTAAGTATTTAGCAGTCATAGAAAGTGGTTTAACCAATGCCGTTTCTCCAGCAGGAGCAAGAGGTGTTTGGCAGATTATGCCCGCCACAGCAAAAGAAAATGGACTAGAAGTGAATGAAAACGTCGATGAACGTTACAATTTGGAAAAATCTACCGAAGTGGCCTGTAAGTATTTGTTGCAATCAAAAAGAAGTTTAGGTTCATGGACGTTGGCTGCTGCGGCTTATAACGCAGGAAATGGGGGGATATCACGCCGATTAAAAGAACAGAATGTCAATGGTTATTATGATTTGTTATTAGGAGAAGAAACAGGTCGTTATATGTTCAGGATTGTGGCTTTGAAAGAAATAATGAACAATCCAAAAACCTATGGATTCAATTTTGAGGAACCAGATCTCTATTCCAATATCCCCACATTTAATGTTGTCGTAGATAAGGAAATCCCTAATTTTACTGCATTTGCAGAAGAGTACGG
>NZ_JBDSLS010000200.1:0-30608 GCF_039916245.1 Gelidibacter sp. | reverse complement strand
TTTAGGCTTTATTGGTGGTCTAGAAAGAAAGCTCAATAAAATCAAACAGGAATCTATTTTAAAACTTTCAGGTTTCAAAAACCTGAATAGTTATTTTCACACGCCCAAAAGAACACAACACTGTGTTTTCAAACACCACACTCATTCAAGAAGAGTCATATTGGTATAACTATAACAGGATTTAATCAACAATCTGTATAGCTATTTCAGGACGGGCCATCACCTAGCTTATAGCATGGTTATAGCATAGTTATAGCGTGGTCATAGCATAAGTATAGCATGTTTTATCCATGTATTACCACTAATGGTCCCAACTCAACTCTAGTTAAATCCCATGAAATTTATTGCCTGGTAAAGAGATACTAACGACATCAATACCAAAATTTACGAAGCAATCAATTAATAGAAAAACGGGAATATATCTGTTCTAGATCCATTGAAACAAATCAAAAAAAAAGACCTCACAGGTTTTAAAAACCTGTGAGGTCTGATATTAAATAATGTTTTAAGTCAATTAAGAAAACAAAGGTTTCCCATTCATCATTTCATTTACTTTTTCGCCAATGGCCTGCAATTTGGCTTCATTATCACGATTAGTAAGAACCTCATCAATCAATCCAACAATCGTATCCATGTCAGCTTCTTTTAAACCTCTGGTTGTCACTGCCGGCGTTCCGATTCTGATTCCTGAAGTTACAAATGGCGATTTATCATCAAAAGGCACCATGTTTTTGTTTACGGTAATATCTGCTTTGCCTAAGGCTTCCTCTGCTTCTTTACCAGTAATATTTTTATTTCTCAAATCCATCAACATCATATGGTTGTCCGTTCCACCAGAAATAATATGATAATCCCTAGCAACAAACGCCTTTGCCATGGCAGCAGCATTATTTTTAACCTGTAACATATAATGCATGAACTCATCAGTTAAAGCCTCACCAAAAGCAATCGCTTTAGCAGCGATGATATGCTCCAATGGACCACCTTGATTCCCAGGGAAAACACCAGAATCCAAAAGTGAAGACATTTTTCTCAAATCGCCTTTAGGAGTTTTCATTCCGAATGGATTTTCAAAATCAGCACCCATCATAATCATTCCACCTCTTGGACCTCTTAAAGTTTTATGAGTCGTAGTGGTCACAATATGACAATGCGGCATCGGGTCATTCAAAATACCCTTTGCAATTAATCCTGCTGGATGTGAAATATCGGCCATCAACACAGCGCCAACTTTATCAGCAACTTGTCTGAAGGCTTCAAAATCCATATCGCGTGAATAAGCAGATGCACCCGCGATAATCATTTTTGGTTTTTCCTTTTTAGCGGTATCTTCTAATTTATCGTAATCAATCAGGCCAGTAGCCTTATCTACACCATAAAATGAAGGATTATATAATTTTCCTGAAAAATTCACTGGAGATCCATGCGTTAAATGGCCACCATGTGACAAATCAAAACCAAGAATTTTATCTCCAGGCTTTAAACACATTGAATATACTGCAGTATTCGCCTGACTTCCAGAATGCGGCTGTACGTTGACATACTCTGCACCAAACAAAGCTTTAGCACGATCGATAGCTATTTGCTCTACCTCATCGACGACTTCACAACCTCCATAATAACGCTTTCCTGGGTACCCTTCAGCATATTTGTTGGTTAAAACTGATCCTGCGGCTTCCATAACCTGATTGCTCACAAAGTTTTCGGAGGCGATAAGTTCTAAACCGTTTAATTGTCTTTCTTTCTCAGCTTCTATAAGCTCAAATATCTGTTGGTCGCGTTGCATAAATATGTACATTTTCATTCCCTCGAAGGAGGGAATCTATTGATTAATATAAATTTTCCCCAAAAGTACTAAATACAATAGTTAATTAGGTCAAAAATCAAATTTTTCGTCTGAAGATATTCCTTTTCTCAATTCATCTGAGACAAGATAACTTTAAGTTTATTTTTTATTTTAAATTAAAAAAAATATGTACGTTTGAATACATTTAAAAAAAACTAATTAATAGAAACCGTATGTCTTTATCAGCAAATAATCCCGATAGAACGTCGTGGCTTCACGTGGGGAAGAATTCTGACTTCCCTATACAAAACATCCCTTTCGGTGTTTTTTTAACGCGCGACGACATCATTACCATTGGCACACGCATTGGTGATACAGCCATTGATCTTGGTGCACTTCATCAATTAGGTTATTTTGATGGCATTCCACTCACTGACGATATTTTTCTTCAAGATACTTTAAATGATTTTATTGCAGATGGCCGCAAAACATGGCGTGCCGTGCGAGATAGGATCGCTTCTATTTTTGATAGTAAAAACACCACATTAAAACAAAATATAAAACATAAGGAAATTGTCTGTTTTAGATTGGATGAAATTGAAATGCAATTACCTATTCATGTGGGTGATTACACCGATTTTTATTCGAGTATAGAGCATGCAACTAACGTGGGAAGTATGTTTAGGGATCCTGAAAATGCGCTCATGCCAAATTGGTTGCACATCCCTGTGGGCTACCATGGTCGCAGCTCCTCCATTATTCCATCAGGAATTCCAATAAACAGACCTCAAGGGCAAACCTTACCAAAAGGCGCGACCGAACCTGTTTTTGGACCTTCTAATTTGATTGATTTTGAATTGGAGATGGCTTTTATCACAACAGACGCTAACGATTTTGGAGAATCCATCCCAGTCAATGAAGCAGAAGAATATATTTTTGGATTGGTTCTTTTCAACGACTGGTCAGCTAGAGATATCCAAGCCTGGGAATATGTGCCGTTAGGTCCATTCTTATCTAAAAATTTCGCGTCATCCATGTCACCTTGGATTGTAACCCTTGATGCTTTGGAACCTTTTAAAGTAGCGAATCCAAAACCAATCAAACCACTTTTACCTTATTTACAATCTAAAGGAAAGAAAGGTTATGATATCAATTTAGAAGTGGCGATACGTCCAAAAGATGCCAAGGAAACTATTGTGAGCAAATCCAACTTTAAATATATGTACTGGAATATGTCACAGCAATTGGCACACCATACTATTAATGGATGTCCTGTAAACTCTGGCGACATGATGGGTAGTGGCACCATTTCCGGTCCTACTGAGGACTCCTACGGATCGATGCTGGAATTGACCTGGAGAGGAGAAAAACCGATAAAAATGAAAGACGGCACCGAACGCAAATTCATCAACGATTATGATACCGTAATTATGAGAGGCCATTGTGAAAAAGATGGCACCAGAATTGGATTTGGAGAAGTGTCAACACAATTATTACCTATTTATAATCAGAAGAAATAGGCTTCGACAGGCTTGAAGTTGAAGTACGAAGACTAGTCTCGCTAGTTTTCGTACTTTTTTGTTTTATAGACCTTTAACTTCAGTCTCAGTGCTTCCAACTCCCCACTTTAATCGTTTGGCATATAATTTGAAATCCATTAACTTTAACCACTTAAAAACCAGAAATATGAAAGGAAAATTACTCTATACAGCATTTATTTTACTACTTGTTGCGTGCAGTAGTAAAAAACAAATCGAGAAATCACTTCATTCTGGTAATTACGATCAAGCTATTGAAGATGCCTTAAGAAAACTTGAAACCAACAAAAACAAGGATCGCAAGCAAGATTATATCATCTTACTTCAAAACGCTTATGTCAAAGCGGTCGAGCGGGATTTACAAGACATCAACCATCTTAAAAAAGATGGCAATCCCGAACATTACAAAAACATTTACGATCTCTACCTTACCTTAAATGCACGTCAGGAAGCCCTTAAGCCATTCCTGCCATTGCGTATTGACAACAAACCCGTGCGCTTCGACTTTAAGGATTATACAAATGCCATTGTAGAGTCCCGCATCGCGGTTTCTGATCATATGTATCGTACTGGCTTACAACTTCTGAAATCCAATTTCAAACAAAACATCAAAGAAGCCTACAACACCTTTCACTATGTGGATCAAATTAATCCAAAGTATAAAGATGTTCGCAATTTAATGAAAGATGCCCATAATCTCGGAACTGATTATGTGCTTGTAACCATCGAAAACCAAACCGATCAAGTTATTCCAAGACGTCTGGAAGATGACCTCTTGAATTTTGACACCTACGGATTGAACCAGTTTTGGACCGTTTATCACGCCAACCCTGAACCTCGACTCCGTTATGATTATGCAATGGCCCTGCAACTAAAACGCATTAATATTTCACCAGAAAAATTAAGCGAAAAACAACTGCTAAGAGAAAAGCAAATTGTGGATGGCTGGAAATATCAAAAGGATAGCAAAGGAAATGTTGCCAAAGACAGTTTAGGAAACGACATAAAAATTGACAACATCATCAATGTAAAAGCACGCTATTTTGAATATCACCAATTCAAATCCACCCAAGTTCTTGCCGATGTGGTCTATGTAGATTTGAAATCCAATCAAACTTTGGATGTCTTCCCAATTAACAGTGAATTTATGTTCGAACACATCTATGCCACTGTACAAGGCGATGAGCGTGCTTTAAGTGCACGTGACAGGGATCTTTTACGTAACAGACAAGTCCGATTCCCATCAAATGAAGATATGGTTTATGACACTGGCGAAGACCTAAAAGTGAAGTTAAAACAGATTATTAGTTCGTATAGCATGCGGAATTAAAATGAAAAACTCCCAAAACAGAACGTTTGGGAGTTTTATATTCCAAGATTTTTTCGTTCTCGTAATGCTTTTATAGAAGGTCATAAAGTATTTTCATTTTACCCACGAGTTCCTCTGATTTTTCAGAACTCAAAAGATACTTTTTGTCTTTTGTTGTAATACGGAACATTTGGTTTCTGTCTTTTACAAGACTCACAGAATCATCCATGGTATTTCCGATGAATCCAAAAACGCCTTTACTTCCATAGGTCATCGTCAGATTGGAATATCCCATTATACACACTTCCAAAATATCAGTATTAGGGATCTTTATCTTACCGATGTTTTTCTTTAACACGATACCATCCTTTTCAATAATAATCTTTTTTAATGAAATTGAATACAAATAAATGATGGCACCCACTATCAACAGTGGCAAAACAACACGAACGGTTATTCCTAAACTTTTATTAATTACAATGATGGTGAACAAAACCATTATCGACAAAATCACGGCGCTAAACGTGGCAATTCTGACATACGAAGAACTTTTGCTTCTGTAAATATTCATTTTTAAACTTTTGAGTATAAGAATCTCAAATGTAGTTATTTAAACAAACTTTCCCAACTCCAAATTATTGACCCCACTGTGACTGTCATGAGCTACCACTACTCCATTTTTAATAACCAATAGCTGAGGCGATTCATGTGTAACCTGAAATTTTTCTGCAATGCCAGCAGAAATCGATCTATAGTTTAACAAATCCAAATAATAAAGATCGGCTTCATTTTCGGAAAGCTTGTACTCTTTTTTAAAATGATTCATGACCATCCTACTAACCCCGCAACGTGTAGAATGTTTAAAAATGAGTTGCGTTTTGGTTTTCGAACGCTCCACAATCTCATCCAACTGTTCAATTGTAGTCAAATTAATCCAAGGTGTGACGTTTTCTTGTTTAGCTTCACCTGCTCCCGAATCTGTTGAAGCACCAAATAATTTATTAAATAATCCCATGATTTCTTAGTTTTTCATTTCTGCACATCTTCCCATTCGAAGCCGCAAGAATATTAATTTGTATTATTTTTTACCATTCCGTTAACGGAAGCGTCTTTAGTTTTCAACTATCTTTAGTAGATAAGTCGCTAACTTTTTGAAACATCCAAAACTGACGAAATGTCACGTTATTCCTGAGGATTTCCGACTTTTTGTCTCTCTTCTTATATTGGTAAGGTAATTGAAATATTGTTTTGGAAAATTAGACAATTAATATAAAAACACAACATCTTATATATGAACTTTAACAATTATACCATAAAATCACAGGAGGCTATTCAGCTCGCACAACAGCTTGCTCAGACCTATGGCCATCAGCAAATAGAAAATGAGCACATTTTTAAGGCCATTTTTGAAGTTGACGAAAACGTATTGCCATTTCTTCTTAAAAAACTGAATGTCAATGTCAACCTGTTACATCAAACATTGGACAAGCAATTGGAAAGCTTTCCAAAAGTTACGGGCGGTGACATTATGCTTTCAAGAGAAGCTAATAAAACGCTGACGGAGGCCTCAATCATCGCCAACAAAATGAAAGATGACTTCGTTTCCATCGAACATTTGATCATGGCTGTTTTTAAATCGAACAGCAAAATAGCACAAATGCTCAAGGATCAAGGCGTGACCGAAAAAGCATTAAATGCGGCCATCGAAGAACTTCGTCAAGGCGATAACGTGACTTCGCAAAGTCAAGAGGATACCTACAATTCCTTGAACAAATACGCCAAAAACCTCAACCAATTGGCCAAAGACGGCAAATTGGACCCTGTTATTGGTCGTGATGAGGAAATCAGAAGAATTCTTCAAATCCTTTCACGTCGTACGAAAAACAACCCGATCCTCGTGGGCGAACCAGGAACTGGTAAAACGGCAATTGCAGAAGGTTTAGCGCATCGCATTATAGATGGCGACGTTCCTGAAAATCTAAAAGATAAACAAGTATTCGCTTTGGATATGGGTGCGCTCATCGCAGGCGCCAAATATAAAGGTGAATTTGAAGAACGCTTAAAAGCAGTGATCAAAGAAGTAACCTCAAGCGAAGGCGATATCGTTTTATTTATTGACGAAATCCACACCCTTGTAGGTGCCGGTGGCGGACAAGGCGCTATGGACGCAGCAAATATTTTAAAACCAGCTTTGGCAAGAGGCGAACTGCGCGCTATCGGAGCAACCACACTTGATGAATATCAAAAGTATTTTGAGAAAGACAAAGCTTTGGAGCGTCGTTTCCAAAAAGTGATGGTCAACGAACCGGACACCGAAAGTGCGATTTCCATCCTTCGTGGGATCAAAGAAAAATATGAAACCCATCATAAAGTCCGTATTAAAGACGAAGCCATTATTGCTGCTGTAGAATTATCTGAACGGTATATCACCAACAGATTTTTACCAGACAAGGCGATTGATTTAATGGACGAAGCCGCGGCCAAACTGCGCATGGAAATCAATTCCAAACCAGAAGAACTGGACGTATTGGACCGTAAAGTCATGCAGCTGGAAATTGAAATCGAGGCTATTAAGCGTGAAAAGGATGAAACCAAATTAAAATCCCTGCGTGCTGATCTTGCGAATCTTAAAGAAGATCGCAATGAAATGAATGCCAAATGGATGAGCGAAAAAGAGGTTGTGGACAATATCCAAACCACCAAATCCAACATTGAAGATTTTAAAGCGGAGGCTGAACGTGCCGAGCGTGACGGTGATTATGGAAAAGTAGCTGAAATTCGCTATGGAAAAATCAAGGAAGCTCAAGCACAACTTGAAAAACTTCAAAAGGAATTACAAGAAAACCAATCGGGCAGTTCTTTGATAAAAGAAGAGGTTACCGCTGAGGATATTGCAGAAGTCGTCGCAAAATGGACCGGAATTCCGGTCACCAAAATGTTGCAATCTGATAGGGAAAAACTTTTAAAACTGGAAGATCAATTGCACAAGCGTGTGGTTGGACAGTATGAAGCAATTACCGCAGTGAGTGATGCCGTCCGAAGAAGTCGCGCAGGATTACAAAATGTACAAAAACCGATTGGCACCTTCTTGTTTCTAGGAACTACAGGCGTTGGTAAGACGGAGTTAGCAAAAGCATTGGCCGAATACCTGTTTGACGATGAAAACGCCATGACCCGAATTGATATGAGCGAATACCAAGAACGCCATAGCGTGAGCCGTCTAATCGGAGCACCTCCAGGATATGTTGGCTATGATGAAGGCGGACAGCTCACCGAAGCAGTGAGAAGAAAACCGTATTCTGTGGTATTGCTTGATGAAATAGAAAAAGCACATCCGGACACCTTCAATATTTTACTGCAAGTATTAGATGAAGGCCGATTAACGGACAATAAAGGTCGGGTTGCCGATTTTAAAAACACAATCATCATCATGACTTCCAATATGGGAAGCGATATTATACAACAACATTTTGAAGCGACCAAAGATATCGATTCAGCTATTGAAGCAGCAAAAGTCGATGTTTTAGGATTGTTAAAACAAAATGTACGTCCTGAGTTTTTAAATAGGATTGATGACATCATCATGTTCACGCCGCTATCAAAAGAGAATATTTTTGAAATAGTAGGCTTACAACTAAAAGGCTTGACAAAAATGTTAGCAAATCAAGGCATTACTTTTGACGCCACAGATGAAGCGACGACCTATTTAGCTGAAAAGGGCTATAATCCTGAATATGGTGCACGTCCTGTAAAACGTGTGATACAAAAAGAAGTCTTGAACGAATTGAGCAAAGAACTGCTCTCTGGTAAAATCACTACAGATAGCATCATTTTGCTAGACTCGTTTAACGATGAATTGGTCTTTAGAAACCAAGGCGAATTGGTAAAAGAAGCCCAAGCATAGCAAACCCTGACATGCTCAATGTCAGCGTTTAAAAGTCCGAGAGGATTTTTCATAATAAGTTGGTTGGTTAGGAAACAGCACGAACCTTGAAAAAGATGAGTGCTGTTTTTTTTCGATTGCGTTAAAGCATAGGTCATCAATTTTATAATTTCATATTGAATATCATAACGACGCATCTATGGGCATTATAAAATATTACAATTTCAAAGATTTTGAGTTGTTTGTCTTTGATGACTTTATCATAAATCAAGTCAAGGAAGGCGTCGTCATTCAATCAGAACATAATTACATCATAAATGATACGGTACAGAAACATTTTAGTGGGAAAAACATGGTTTACATTTCCAACAGGGTAAAATCCTATTCCGTTAATCCGTTGATATATCCCGAAACTGAAAAAATCCCGAATTTGGTGGCCATAGCACTGATTCCAAAAACAAAAATAATGAGGAGAAGTGCAGAATATGAAAGAAAATTCTTTGACAAGCCTTATGAGATTTTCGATAATCTGAGCCAAGCCATTGAATGGTCTCATAAATTTTTGATAAAATTAAAAGATTCTTCGAGGCTCGAATAATCCACCTCCATGCACAGTTAAAGTTTATCATCTCATGTTCGAGAATTAAAAAATAAGGTTTTAACCTAATAACTAAGCCTTTTAGGAATGAGATTCAAGTCGTTAACAAAAACAATGTTAAACATTACCTAAATGTAGGTCTACTCAGGTTTTAAAAGAGTCTTTTTATTTAGTTTAAACGTAGATAATAGGGCTGATGGCGGAAGTGAATGCTGTGAAAAACCCAATAACCTCATTCAACGAGAATTAAATATTTAAAGAAATTTCGTTTGTTACCGTTCATCTAAAAATCAGCAAAAAACTTTACTTAAGCAACCGTTTGTCGTACTTTTGCACACTTAATCTATAAGACTCCTATGAAAATTAACGCTTTTATTGACCACACCCTCTTAAAACCAACCACTACCGAAAGGCAAATTATCGATTTATGCAACGAAGCGAAAAAATATGATTTCTTTTCTGTTTGTGTAAATAGCTGTTATGTTCCTTTGGCCAAACAAATCCTGTCAAAAACAGCGGTAAAAGTCGTATCGGTCATTGGCTTTCCTTTAGGGGCTACAGCAACAGAGGCTAAGGTTTTTGAGGCTAAAAATGCAGTCAATGAAGGTGCGGATGAAATAGACATGGTCATCAATATGGGATTCCTTCGCAGCAAAAATTTTCTTGCTGTATTTAAGGACATTTCAGATGTGAAGTCGGCAATAGGTAAGATTCCGCTTAAAGTAATTTTGGAGATTAGTGAGCTTTCGAAAAACGAAATTGTGAAAGCCTGCGAAATTTGTGTGGATGCTAAGGTTGATTTTATTAAAACTTCTACAGGGTTTTCAAAAAGCGGAGCTACGTTAACCGCCGTAAAAATCATTAAAAAGACGATTAAAGATCAAGCAAAAATAAAAGCTTCCGGAGGTATCCGAGATCTAGAAACTGCTCTAAAGTACATTGATGCAGGTGCGGACCGAATTGGAACTTCATCGGGCGTGGCAATGATGACCGGTAAAACTACCGCTGCTAAGTAATAATTTTTATCTTTAGGGTTTAAACTAACCCTATGAGCGTACATATTGAAGCAAAAAAAGGAGAAATTGCAGAAACAATTCTTCTTCCAGGAGATCCATTAAGAGCGAAATGGATTGCTAACACATTTTTTGAAAACCCTAAACGTTTTAACAATGTAAGAGGAATGCTAGGTTACACCGGCACTTACAAAGGTAAACGCGTTTCTACCATGGGCACTGGTATGGGCGTACCGAGTATATCTATTTATTCCCATGAATTGATTACAGAATACGATGTTAAAAACCTGATTAGGGTTGGTAGCGCGGGTTCCTATCAAGAAGAGGTCAAACTTAGAGATATCGTTTTAGCCATGGCCGCATCCTCTACTTCCGGTATTAACGAACTCCGTTTTGGAGGTGCAGATTTTGCGCCTACGGCAGATTTCGGCCTGTTTCAAAAAGCAGTTGAGGCTGCAAAAGCTAAGAACATTTCCTTAAAGGCCGGAAACGTATTAACCAGTGATGAGTTTTATGCCGATGACTTCGAATCTTATAAAAAATGGTCGAAATTCGGAATTCTATGTGTCGAAATGGAGACGGCAGGACTTTATACAGTAGCGGCCAAACATGACGTGAAAGCCTTGAGCATCTTGACTATTTCAGACTCTTTGGTGACTGGAGAGCGCACGACATCCAACGAAAGAGAAACGACTTTTAAGGAGATGATTGAAATTGCCTTGGAATTAGCAGAATAAAACTTCATTAAAAATCGATCCATGATACGCTACCTAATAATATTTTGTATTGTTCTTTTCTCAGTAAATGCGTTTGCCCAAAAAGAACAAGCTCAAGAAATAACGACCTATTATTTTATTCTCCATGCTGAAAAGGATCGGAGTAATCCTTCTGAAAAAAACGCCCATTTAACAGACGAAGGCCATAAAAGAGCCCAAAATTGGAGTGAAATTTTACAGCACATCCCTTTTGACGCCATTTATTCAACCGACTATAACAGAACTAAAGAAACGGGACAACCCACCGCTATAAAAAACGGACTCGACATCATTACTTACAATGTTAGCACGAGTTATGATGAGGCTTTTAAAACAGCAACTAAAGGAAAAACCGTTTTAGTGATTGGTCACAGCAATACCATTCCAGAGTTTGTAAATGCCGTGATCGGAAATAAAAAACATGAGGAAATTGATGATGCTAATAATGGCAACCTTTATATTGTAACCAAAGTAGGAAACACCATCACAGAGCAAGTACTTACTATTAATTAAGCGCTTTGACCTCAATATTCTTGAGTTCTATTTTTGAAAGTAATTGCAATTTATTAGCGTTGAATAATTCGTCCATATCTGCAAATTTGATATTTGAAGTTTCTGGCTTGTAGTTGTCATAATCTGCAAAGCGCAACCTGCTAATCAGCCTTTCGTTATAAGCCTGTCTAAAACGAAAACCTTGACTACCATCATTTTCTTTAAAGGAGTAGGCTAAATAATCCATTGTAAATGAATCTTTACCTATCCAATAGATATATTCA
The DNA here is from genome assembly GCF_039916245.1 of Gelidibacter sp. GTDB lineage: Bacteria > Bacteroidota > Bacteroidia > Flavobacteriales > Flavobacteriaceae > Gelidibacter. The sequence continues at coordinate 18,950 of NZ_JBDSLS010000200.1, read as the reverse complement.
TCTTCAAAATCTTCACCTCCGCCATCTTCAGAAAAAGTGACCTTGATTTTATGATACGCTTTACCTTTTATGTCTGTTATGCCCAAATCTTCTTTATGCACAGCCTTTCCATCTAAGCCATAAGGCAAAACTGAAAAATAATGTACCGAATTAACCGAATTACTGTATTTTGAAGCGGTTGAATCTGCAAGTTGAACTTTTTCACCATTGCTAAAGCGTTCAAATCCTGTATTGCTCAAAACATCTTTTATTTGAGAAAGCGAATCTTTAAAATGACGCTGCAGCTGAAACTTTCCATTATCGCGAATGGCTGTGTAATGGATATCTCTAAAATCAAAATCAATTTGCGAATGATCAAACAGATTTCCCCCGGCAACTTCTATCGCCTTTTTGATAATATCTTCTGCAGATAGCGTCGTAAGAACTTGATTCTTCTTTTCTTTACAATTGAAAAAAGAGAGCACTACAACCATAATTAGAACGTTTCGTAACATAAGATCTGTTTTAAATGTATTTGCAAACTTAAAGATTACCGAGGCGTCTTCTTTAAAAGTTATCTTAAATGTTTTACCTTTGACTTCCTATGCAGAAAATCATCAACATAAAAAACAGAAAAGCACGGTTCAATTACGAAATATTGGACAAATATACGGCCGGCATTGTTTTAACGGGTACCGAAATAAAATCCATTAGAAGTGGTAAAGCCTCTATTGCTGAGAGTTTTTGTGAGTTTAACGAAAAAGGCGAACTCTTTGTCATCAACATGAACGTTGAAGAATATGCATTCGGAACGTACTACAACCACCGACCAAAAGCCGAACGTAAACTACTCTTAACCAAAAGAGAGTTAAAGTCGCTTAATAAAGATGTCCAGACCAAAGGTTTTTCAATTGTTCCTTTGCGATTGTTTATCAACGATAGAGGCTTTGCCAAAATGGAAATAGCCTTAGCAAAAGGTAAGAAACTTTACGACAAGCGCGAAACTCTCAGAGATCGTGACAACAAACGAAACCTGGATCGGATTAAGAAAATCTACAGTTAAACACCCGAAAAGGTCTTCAAATTCCAAAAAAATTAAAATCCAAATTCCAATTAACAACGCTCGACATCTATTCTGTTGTCTTTTTTTAAACAGACTAAAATTCTGTTGCATTCGGGCAATTTAAATAAATGGCTTACACTTTATAGCCATTAAAAGATTGAATCCGTGAAAATTCGTGTAATTCGTGTCAAAGTTTTTAGAACTTTAATCGAAGGAGCAGTGAAGTTTCAACTTAATTTGAGATTAATAAAATCACAAAATATCCGAAACTTTAGAATTCTTTAGAAGCGTTCAGGAAATTAATAATTTAAGATTGCTATAACAATCACTAGCGCCTTTTATAGTTAAGTTTGAAACGTTCCTAGCCAACCATCTAATGATAAGATGCGCCTATTTAGGATTATACATCTCACTTTATGACTAAAAATCTACTCGCTCTTGTTTTTATTTTAATCAGTTGCCATTCCTTTTCCCAAATAAAAGGACGCATTGTCGATAAAAAAAACGAACCGCTTCCATTTGTTAATATCTATGTAGAAAACACCTTTACCGGCACTACTAGTAATGACCAAGGTTACTATGATCTTAATCTGAATAAACCAGGTACCTACACAATTGTATTTCAGTTTTTAGGCTATAAGACGGTAAAGAAAGACGTCGAGATAAAGCAATTCCCATATCTGCTGGATGCTACGCTTACTGAAGAGCAAATTTCATTAAATGAAGTGGTCATTAATTCTAATGAAAATCCTGCCGACATCATCATGAGAAAAGCTATCGCTGCCAGGAAAGTAAATTTAGAGAAAATCAATTCGTTTAAAGCCGATTTTTATTCTCGAGGTTTGATTAGAATAAAAAATGCACCAGAAAAGTTTTTTGGTCAGGAACTCGACGAATTTATGGTGGGATTGGATTCGACACGCAGTGGCATCATATACCTATCAGAAACCATTTCGGAAATTGAATATAGGCGTCCAGATAAGCTAAAGGAAAAAATTATTGCTTCCAAAGTGAGTGGCGACAATAACGGATTCAGTTTCAACACGGCAAGCGATGTGGATTACAATTTTTATAATAACACGATTGAATTGGGCAATCAAATCATTTCTCCGATTGCCGATTACGCTTTTAATTACTACAGATATAAATTGGAAGGTGTTTTTTATGATGATAAAGGGAACCTCATCAACAAAATTAAGGTAATTCCGAGACGTGAAAATGATCGAATTTTTTCTGGCGTCATTTATATCGTAGAAAACCAATGGACTATTTACGCTTTGGAACTTGGTATTACGGGCATTCAAGCACAAATCCCGCCGGCTGAAGTGATCACAATCAAACAAAACTTCTCCTATTCCGACACCGATCAAATTTGGGTGCTAATTTCACAAGGCATGGATTTTAGTTATTCACTTTTCGGATTTAAAGGCGATGGACGCTATATGGCCGTGTATAGCAATTATAACTTCAACACACAACTGACAAAAAAATCGTTTGGAAAAGAGATTCTGTCCTTTGCGAATGAAGCCAATAAAAAAGATTCAACCTATTGGAAAAGTATCCGACCAGTACCTTTAACCGATGAAGAAATTAGCGATTATTTATTAAAAGACAGTGTACAAACCGTTAGAGAATCAAAACCTTACCTTGACTCTATTGATGCGAAGAACAATAAGTTTAAAATCTCAAAAACACTTTTTGGATATAGCCATCGTAATTCTTTTGAAGATTGGTCTGTTGGTTATAGCTCACCACTCTCGGACTTTCAATTTAATACGGTTCAAGGTTACAATTCGAAGTTGAGCTTTTACTATAGGAATAATATCGATAAATTCCGTCGTTTTTTCTCAGCCAATGCTTCTTTTCAATATGGAATTTCAGATGAGCGCTTAAGAGGAACAGCTTCTTTCACTTATAAATTCAACAACATCACAAAACCATTTCTAACGGTTTCTGGAGGCATTGAAACACAGCAATTTAATGAATCGCAACCTATTTCGCCTTTGGTTAATTCCATAAGCTCCTTGTTTTTTGAAAACAACTTCATGAAAATCTATGATAAAAGCTTCGCCCAAGTTGGCTATACACAAGAACTTACCAATGGTATAAATATATATAGCACGGTAGCTTATGAACGTCGGAAAGCGTTAATAAACACGACTGATCAAGTAATTTTCAATGACAAAAATGATGTTTATACAAGTAACGATCCTCGCAATCCGATCGCTTACGGAATTCCAGCTTTTGACACACACAATCTTTTGAAATTCAATTTGAATGCTCGGATTAATTTTGATCAGGAATATTTGAGCTATCCGGACAGCAAAATCAATATTCCAAACAGAAAATACCCAACGCTTTATTTGGGTTATGAAAAAGGATTAGCGGCATCAGAACGTCAGTATAATTTTGATCAACTTAAAGCGCGAGTAACACAAAGTTTTAATATTGGGAATAAAGGAGATTTCAAATACAATCTGAAAGCAGGAACATTTTTTAACGCCGATGATATTGCTTTTATGGATTATTATCATCCAAACGGCAACCAAACGCATTTAGGAACCTCAAGCACTTATCTCAATATGTTCAACAATTTACCTTACTATGCTTTAAGTACAAACACCTCTTATTTGGAAATGCACGCCGAACATGACTTTAAAGGTTTTCTTTTAAGTCGCGTGCCACTATTGAACAAACTCAATTATAATTTGGTCATCGGCTCCCATGCTTTTGCAACCGAAAACCAAAAACCTTATCAGGAATATTCCATAGGAATCGACAATATTGGCTTTAAGAAATTCAGATTCCTACGTGTAGATTATGTGCGCTCCTACCAAAACGGCTATCAAGGCGATGCCGTAATTTTCGGATTGAAGTTTTTGAATATTATTGAATAGCTGATTTTCAGACACGAATTTCACGAAGAAGCACTAATAATGGCGTCTCCATCATTTAAAATTTGTCAAACGATTACAAGGATAGAAAAACTCAAAATAATTTTCTATTTTAATGAGTTCGTCCAAACTAAATCATTAGTGAATAAAGTATATTAGATGTTTTACAGACTGAAGCCTATTGCATTCGTTAAGTTTATAGTAAATAATTTACGCCTGTATTTTCGGAGAATGAGTGAATTTGTGAAAATTAGTGAAATTCGTGTCTAAAAAATTTCATTAGTTTTTATCCTCCAGAAGCGGGACAAATCGAAATTCTCCATACTCATGCTTTTCAAAGTCCTTTGGCCCTTTTCTGATGAATAAGGTCATGGTCTGTACATTTTCCCCAACAGGGATTACCAATCGTCCACCAATTTTAAGTTGACTCATTAAAGGTGTTGGCACAAAAGGTGCTCCGGCGGTTACGATAATGCTGTCAAAGGGCGCTTCTTCCTTTAACCCTTTATAGCCATCGCCAAAAATGAGTTTTTTAGGACGATAGCCTAACTTAGGCAAAAACTTGGTTGTCAGTTTAAAAAGCTCCAATTGGCGTTCAATGCTGAATACTTTTGCTCCTAATTCGCACAAAACAGCAGTTTGGTAACCACTTCCTGTTCCAATTTCAAGTACATTATCACCAGGCTTAATCTGCATGAGCTCCGTTTGAAATGCGACCGTATAAGGTTGTGAAATCGTTTGGTCAGCAGCAATAGGAAAAGCTTTGTCTTGATACGCATGATCCAAAAAACTGGAATCCATAAATAAGTGTCTCGGAATTTTACCGATCGCACTAAGCACCTTTTCATCAGTAATTCCTTTATCCCTTATAATGCCAACAAGTTGCTGGCGCATGCCCTTATGTTTAAACGTATCTTTCAAAGCGGTAGTGAGTTTAAGGCAAAATTAACCCAAACAAAAGGAAGCTACAAGGAATATGGCGAGATGTTTTGAGCTTCATCCATATGCTGAACAATCACATTTAGTGTAACCACCTTTTAATCATCAAGTCAAACTTCAAAATCAAAAATCTTAAATCGACAATCAGCAATAATTACCATTTCTCACATACACCTCCATGCTTCACAACACGCATTCCAAGCTCCCACTTCCCTCCTTTTTTTCTTTTATCTGCCTTAAAAAAAAGCTATTTTTGTATAAAACGTACAACCTATGTTAAAAGCAGGAGTTCTTGGTGCTGGTCATCTTGGAAAAATTCACTTACGACTTCTTAAGCAATCTGAAAAATTCGAATTGATTGGATTTTATGATGCTGATGAAGACAATGCAAAAAAAATTGAAGCCGAATTTGGCTATAAATATTTTGACACTATCGAAGGCCTTATTGATGCTGTTGATGTTGTAGATATTGTAACCCCAACCTTATCTCATTTTGAATGCGCAAGATTGGCAATTTCAAAAGGAAAACACATCTTTATTGAAAAACCGATTACTAATACTGTTCAAGAAGCAGAGACCATCAGAGCTTTGGTCGCTGAAAATCACGTGAAGGGTCAGGTTGGACATGTTGAGCGTTTCAATCCCGCCTTTAAAGCCGTCAAACACCAAATACACAACCCAATGTTCATCGAATGCCATCGATTGGCAGAATTTAATCCACGAGGTACGGATGTGCCCGTTGTTTTGGATTTGATGATTCATGATATTGACATTATTTTAAGCGTCGTTAATTCTAAAGTCAAGAATATTTCGGCAAGTGGTGTTTCTGTTATCAGTGATACACCAGACATTGCCAATGCACGCATCGAATTTGTGAATGGTTGTGTGGCGAATTTAACCGCGAGTAGGATTTCATTGAAAAATATGCGCAAAACACGATTTTTTCAAAAAGACGCATATATATCAGTGGACTTTTTAGAAAAGAAATGTGAAGTAGTCAAGATGAAAGATGCACCGGAAATCCCTGGAGATTTTGATATGATCCTTCAAAATGCTGAAGGCGTAAAAAAACAAATCTACTTTGACAATCCTGATGTTCCGACTAACAACGCCATTTTGGAGGAGCTGGAATCTTTTGCTGATGCTATCAATAACAATACAAAACCAGTTGTTACCTTACATGACGGCACAGAAGCCTTACGAATAGCGACGATGATTATTGATCAGTTTTAATTAGTTTTCAAGAATAGTAAGCCATAGAAAACACATAAGAGCTACTAATGAATTGAAATATATTCGTGTTCCGACGTTTCGGAAGTGGCAAAAAAAAACCCTATTAACTTAAAGAATGAGATTCCCTCCTTCGAGGGAATGAAAAATATTTTCAATGAAAAACATAGCTATAATTGGAGCAGGAACCATGGGAAATGGGATTGCACATACTTTTGCTCAAAGTGGTTTTAGAGTACAATTAATTGACATCAGTGAAGCTTCACTTAAAAAAGGCATAGATACCATTACAAAAAATCTTGATCGGATGGTTTCCAAAGAACATATTACCGAAAACCAAAAACAGGAAACTTTAAAAAACATCACCACGTTTACTGATATGGCTGAAGGTGTAAAATCAGCAGAATTGGTAGTTGAAGCTGCTACAGAAAACAGCGACTTGAAACTCAAAATATTTAAACAATTGGACGAGATTTGTTCGGCAGATACCATTTTGGCCACCAACACTTCCTCTATTTCCATCACCCAAATCGCTGCGGCCACTTCGCGACCAAAACAAGTCATTGGAATGCACTTTATGAATCCAGTGCCTATCATGAAATTGGTAGAAATCATTCGCGGCTATAGCACCAGTGACGAAGTGACCAAAACCATTATGGAACTCTCTAAAATTTTAGGAAAAGATCCTGTTGAAGTGAATGATTACCCTGGTTTTGTTGCTAACCGGATTTTAATGCCAATGCTCAATGAATCTATTGAGACACTTTACAATGGCGTTGCTGGCGTTACTGAAATTGATACGGTCATGAAATTGGGAATGGCGCATCCAATGGGGCCTTTACAATTGGCCGATTTTATTGGACTGGACATTTGTCTATCCATATTAAATGTGATGTATGATGGCTTTAAAAATCCAAAGTACGCACCTTGTCCTTTATTGGTCAATATGGTAAGAGCTGGAAAACTTGGTGTAAAATCTGGCGAAGGATTTTATGATTATTCTGAAAATAGAAAAGCTGAAAAAGTGGCGAAACAATTTTCTTAGTGGGCAATCTGCAGTCCGCAGTAACCAATTAAATTGTGATTTAGGACGAAATACTGGAGACTAAAAACTGAAGACTGAAGACTGTGGACTGAAAACTGAATACTAAAACAAATGGCGAATATCATCCCTTTCAAAGCGGTACGCCCCACACGTGACAAAGTAAGTTTGGTTGCGGCGCGTTCGTATCAATCTTATACTTTAGAGCAACTCGAGTCGCGCTTGCGGGACAATCCGTTTTCGTTTCTCCAAATCGTTAATCCTGGTTATAAATATGATAAACAACTGTCTGGAGAAGCACGGTATAATCTGGTCCGAAATAGATATTTAGAGTTTAAGGAAGATGGTATATTTGTTCAAGATGATACGCCCTGTTATTACGTTTATCAAATTACCGATAGAGATCATCAAGTATTTAACGGCATTATTGCGGCGGCAAGCGCTACCGATTATGAAACTAACATCATCAAAAAGCACGAAGACACTATTGAGTTTAAAGAAGTGATTTTTAAGGATTATTTAAAAACCGTCGGGTTCAACGCTGAGCCTGTTTTGTTAACGTATCCTGACAATGAGATGCTAGACCAAACTATCAAAGCGATTCAAAAAAATCGTGCAGAGTTTGAATTTACCACAACTTACAGAGACACCCATTTATTATGGAAAGTGGATGATGAAGAGCAACTGAAAAAAATTACGCACGAATTTCAGCAAATGAAAACTATCTATATTGCCGATGGTCATCACAGATCAGCATCTTCATACTTGCTATATAAAGAACTAAAAGACCATAATCCAGGGCATACTGGTAATGAGTATTATAACTTTTTTATGAGCTATCTCATTCCTGAATCTAATTTAAGAATTCATGAATTTAACCGTCTAATTAAAGATTTGAACGGCTTGACCAAAGAGGAGTTTTTAATTCAGTTAGATATGTTTTATCGCATCGAAAACAGAGGACAATTACCTTATCAACCGACTAAAAACCATCATTTTAGTATGTATTTGGACGGCGAATTCTATTCTCTTTATCTCCGTAAATCAGCCTATAAAATGAAAACTTCTCTAGACGCTTTGGACACCCAAATTTTGTATAAAACCATTTTAGAACCTATTTTAGGAATTAAGGATTTAAGAAATGATGAGCGGATTGGCTATATCAATGGAAAAAAAGATATAGTATCCCTCAAAACAGTTGTCGATAGTGGTTCCTACAGAGTCGGATTTAGAATGGTTCCTGTCCATATTGAAGAAATGAAAGCCATTGCTGACGACGGACTAAGAATGCCTCCAAAAAGCACTTTTATTGAACCAAAATTAAGAAGTGGCGTTACCATTTACGAGTTTTAAAGCAAATTAGTTTTTGTATCTTATTTTTTCAAAAAATAAACAACTCAACAACAAACAACAAATTACACAATGAGCATAAAACAGAATCTTCAGGATATTAAATCGACATTACCACAAAATGTGACCTTGGTCGCCGTTTCAAAAACAAAACCAGTCAGCGACCTGATGGAAGCTTACAACGCTGGACAACGCATTTTTGGAGAAAATAAAGTTCAAGAAATGATTGAAAAACAGCCTTTGATGCCGAAAGATATTGAATGGCATATGATCGGACATCTGCAACGCAATAAGGTCAAATATATGGCCGAATTTGTAAGCCTGATTCATGGTGTGGATAATTTCAGACTTCTAAAAGAAATTGACAAGCAGGCGAAAATTCATAACAGAACCATCGACTGTTTACTTCAGATAAAAATTGCAGATGAAGATTCTAAATTTGGAATGACATCAAAAGAGGCTCAAGACATTTTGCAATCCACAGAGTTTACAGAACTTAAAAACATTAGGATTGTGGGCGTTATGGGGATGGCAACATTTACCGATGACCAACAACAAATCGAAAAAGAATTCAAAAAATTAAAATCTACTTTTGATGAACTCAAAGGACTTAAACTTGAGAATGACCAATTAAAAACCATCAGCATGGGCATGAGTGGCGATTATCAAATTGCAATTGCATGTGGTAGCACACTTATTCGCGTTGGAAGCAAAATTTTTGGCGAACGCAATTATTAATGAACAATAAATAAGGAGAATAATTTCTATTAAACTAAATTTGCTTTTAATAGTGATTTTCAACTTTTAATTCAAGGAGTATTTACGCAATATTAGACATAGAAACAACAGGTGGCAAATTCAATGAGGAAGGCATTACCGAAATAGCCATTTATAAATTTGATGGACATGAAGTTGTTGACCAATTTATTAGCCTCGTTAATCCAGAGCGAGAAATTCAACCTTTTGTGGTCAATTTAACTGGCATAAACAGTAATATGCTGCGTACGGCTCCAAAATTTTATGAGGTTGCCAAACGCATTGTTGAAATGACTGAAAATTGCATTATTGTGGCACATAACTCTGAATTTGATTACCGAATTTTGCGCACAGAGTTTAGCCGATTGGGTTTTGAGTTCAAGCGTAAAACACTTTGTACCGTGGAGTTGGCCAAAGAAATAATGCCTGAACAGGAATCTTATAGTTTAGGAAAACTTACGAGAGCTCTTGGTATTCCCGTAACGGACAGACACAGGGCTTCTGGAGATGCGATTGCCACAGTTAAGCTTTTCAAATTGTTATTAGCAAAAGACCTCAAAAAGCAAATCATTCAAGATGCGGTCAAAGCAGAGCCAAAATATCAAATGGCGACCAACCTCAAATCTATTATTGACGATTTACCTGCCATTACAGGCGTATATTATCTACATGACACCTATGGCAAAATAATTTATATAGGCAAAAGTAGGAATATCCGAAACCGAGTCAATCAGCATTTTACAAATCCGAAATCAAAAAAACTCCAGAATCAGGTGGCTGCCGTAACCTATGAAGCGACAGGTAATGAATTGGTTGCTTTGCTGAAGGAGAATGCTGAAATAAAACAAAATAAACCGGCTTTAAACAGAACTTCACGAAGAAACCTGTTTACTTACGCTCTTTATAGTTTTAAAGATGAAAATGGCTATATCAACTTAAAGCTTGATGCTGCCGACGGTCGGAAAAAAGCTATCACAACGTTTTCAAATAAGCAAAGTGGCAAACAGTTTCTGTACAAGGCTGTTGAAGATTTCAAGCTTTGTCCAAAATTAGTTGGTTTGGATACGGCAAAAACAAGTTGTTTTAAATATTCAATCAATGAATGTGAAGGCGCTTGTATACAAGAAGAAAGTCCTGAAAGTTACAATCTCAAAATTCAAGAGTTGATTGCTAATAGTAATTATGAAAATCAAAACTTGATTATTATCGATAAAGGAAGAGCACTTAATGAACACAGTGTGACCCTTATAGAAAACGGAGTTTTTAAAGGTTTTGGATACTATGATCTCAACTTTCAAATTACCAATAAAAAAATTCTGGAATCCATTATTACGCCTATGGATAACAATAGAGAATCACAGCATATCATTCATAGCTATCTCCGAAAAAACAAACAGGTTAAAATCGTTAAGCTTACTGAGTAATAGGCCTATTACTGCGAGCATTAATCTATACTGAAGTCTTTTAAAAACCTCTTCGCTCTATTCTTAATTCAATTATTAGGAGCGAAAGTTAAATTTTACCTGGAGTTATATGTTTTCTCTTGAGAATTCCAGAATAATAAAAACAAACATTGATAAGATGTGGGATGACACAAATTAAAGTCCTTAGGGATATTGGATTAAAAACAACCAATCTTTCACTATTTTTGAGGTTATGCTGAATAAAAAACCAAAGAAACCATACATAAATTGGAAAGCGAGACTTCATGAAATCATTTATGAAGCAGATACTCCGGCAGGCAAGTTATTTGATATAATCCTGCTCATTGCCATCGTTGCAAGTATTGTTTTTGTAATGTTAGAGAGCATCAGCGAATTTAATGCACGTTACCATAACTTTTTAAATATTGCCGAATGGGTCATTACCATTGTGTTTACATTGGAATACATTGCCAGAATAATTTCAGTTAAGAAACCTTTCAGATATATTTTCAGTTTTTATGGCGTTATCGACTTTTTATCGACTATTCCAAAGTACATCTCCTTGATTTTTTTCGGCACACAAGTGTTAATTGCGCTTCGCGCCTTGCGACTTTTAAGGGTTTTCAGGATATTAAAATTAGCACGATATTTGGGCGCTTCCAATATGCTGGCCTCTTCCTTAAAAGCGAGTAAAACCAAAATCTTAGTGTTTTTATTCGCAGTCCTAATCGTTAGCATCATTTTCGGAACATTAATGTATCTAGTTGAAGGTGAAGCCAGCGGCTTTACAAGCATCCCGGTTAGTGTGTATTGGTGTATTGTAACCTTAACGACTGTTGGTTTTGGAGACATTGCACCTGTAACGGCCTTAGGGCAATTTATCGCTTCAATCATCATGATTTTAGGATACGGCATCATTGCCGTTCCAACAGGAATTGTTTCCGCAGAATTTGTTTCTCAAAACCGAGGTAATCATGGTTCTCCGGCAAGAATTCCGGAAGTAGATTTAAACACCGAGGCCTGTCCGTATTGCTCGGCAGAAAAACAAAAAGATAATGCCAAATATTGTTACAACTGCGGCCATCCATTACATGAAAACACTTAATAATTTCCTTCGTTAAAAACGTTTGCTTTGAGTCAAAAATATCTTATCAGCATTGTGGGACCTACCGCCATCGGCAAAACTGCCTTGAGCATTGCCATGGCCAAACATTATCAAACTGAAATCATTTCGGCAGATTCTCGACAATTTTATAAAGAAATGAGCATTGGTACTGCCGCCCCAACTCCTGCAGAACTCAGCGCAGCACCACATCATTTTATCCATCACAAATCGGTTTTGGAGGACTATAATGTGGGTGATTTTGAAAAAAATGCCATCAGTATATTAGATAAACTTTTCATTAACCACGATGTGATTGTTATGGTTGGTGGTTCTGGATTATATGTGGATGCTGTCATTAAAGGATTAGACGAATTTCCTGAAATAGATCCATCTATCAGAGAAACACTCAACAATGAACTTGCTAATAAAGGTTTGGAGCATTTACAAAACCAACTCAAAATTCTTGATCCCATCGCCTTTGACACCATCGCCATCGATAATCCGCATCGGGTCACAAGAGCTTTAGAAATTTGTATTGGTAGTGGAAAACCCTATTCCACTTTCTTAAATAAAGAGAAACCCAAACGACCATTCAAGACCATTACCATAGGTTTGACTGCCGAAAGAGCCACTATTTATGAACGAATCAACAAAAGAGTTGACCATATGATGGCCGAAGGTTTATTGGATGAGGCCAAAAATCTTCAACACTTACAGCACTTAAATGCACTGAATACTGTTGGTTACAGTGAATTGTTCAAATTTTTAAATGGGGAATGGACTTTGGATTTTGCGGTCTCTGAAATCAAGAAAAACTCAAGACGATATGCTAAACGACAGTTAACTTGGTTCAGAAAAAAAGAAGGTATTCTTTGGTTTGATAATGAAACTTCTATCGCCAAAATAATTAACAGTATTAATCAGAAATTAGTTTAACCAACTCATAGTCAATTTTGAACATTTATCGAATTTTTAAAATAAAATAAAAAAAACCTTATTTCCAATTAAATAATTCTACCTTTGTCGCTTAATTAACAATATTTATTATGAATAAAGGTATCGTAAAATTCTTCAATGACGCAAAAGGTTTTGGTTTCATTACTGAAGAAGGAAACAACAAAGAACATTTTGTACACATCTCTGGATTAATCGACGAAGTTCGTGAAGGTGATGAAGTAGAATTTGAGCTTAAAGAAGGAAAAAAAGGTTTGAACGCTGTAAACGTTAAAGTTATATAATCGCTTCAATTTTTAAAAAAGAAAAAGCCTATCATTGCGATAGGCTTTTTTATTTGCTTGTATTTTAATTAATCTTTCTGATTGACAACCAATCTAAATCCTTCGCCGTGGATGTTCAAAATCTCAACTTCTGGATCTGGTTTTAAGTATTTTCTCAATTTGGCAATGTACACGTCCATACTTCGGGATGTGAAATAATTATCATCTCTCCATATTTTTGTCAATGCCAACTCACGTGGCATCAAATCATTTTCGTGCAAGGCCAATAAACGCAACAGTTCATTCTCTTTAGGAGAAAGCTTAACCGTTTCTTCATCCTTAAACTTTAAGAATCGCAATTTAGAGTTCAAGTCAAAATTACCTATCTTAAATTCAAATTGTTTACTATCCGCAACGGTATCAGTAGCTTTACGCTGAATAATGGCCTTAATTTTCATTAAGAGCACTTCACTGTCAAACGGTTTATTCAAATAGTCATCTGCACCAACCTTATAGCCTTTAAGGACATCTTCCTTCATTGCTTTTGCCGTCAAGAAGATGATAGGCACATCACTATTTTTTTCTCTAATTTCTTTAGCTAAGGTAAAGCCATCTTTATAAGGCATCATGACATCCAGAATACAGAGGTCGTAATCATCCTTTTTAAATTTCTCAAAACCTTCCATTCCATTTTTAGCATGAACCACGTCATAATCGTTCATGCTCAGGTAATCCTTTAGGACGGTCCCGAAATTTGGATCATCTTCTACTAATAAAATCTTTTTGTTCTGTTCTTCCATAATCTATGATATTAATGGTAGTTTAATAATAAAAGTGCTACCTTTTCCTTTTTCACTTTCAACGGATACGTGGCCTTGGTGGTCTTCAACCATTTGTTTTACATAGGCTAAACCTAAGCCATGACCTTTCACGTTGTGTACATTCCCGGTATGCTCTCTATAAAACTTTTCAAAAACCTTCTTTTGAACCTGTTTTGTCATCCCGTTGCCATGATCGGCAATTTTTAAAATAATATTATTTCCTACATTTTCTGTAGTGACATCAATTCTTGGCGCATCATCTGAATACTTTATGGCATTGTCAAGAATGTTTACTAATACATTGGTAAAGTGAGTCTCATTTGCTAATACCGAAGATTTTTCAGCATTTAAATGACATTTGACGTAACCTTTTCGGTCTTCAACAATCAATTCAACATGCGATACGGCATCTTCAATTAAATCGTGCAATTTTAATCGATCCTTGCTAATATTAAGTTCATTTCTTTCTAGTTTAGATATTCGCAAGACATTTTCAACCTGGGCATGCATGCGCTTATTTTCATCTTTGATCATCTTCAAATAACGATCTATTTTTTCTTTGTCATTGATCATCTTTGGATTTTTCATCGCATCCAAAGCCAAACTGATGGTGGCAATTGGTGTTTTGAACTCATGCGTCATATTATTGATGAAATCCGTTTTGATCTGTGATATCTGTCGTTGTTTTATAATTTGATAAATAGCATTGGTATAAGCTAAAATGATAACTAAGGTAAAAACAATAGACAAAACGGTCATCGTTAAAATGGACGACCATAAAAACTTCTTACGTTCCGGAAAATCAACATACAATATAAAATTACTTTCATTCTTATTATCCAAAAACATAGGGACGCCCATAGTCGTTACCGGATCTAATTCGAAATTATTAGACTGTACCTTCGTAGCCAGATCCTTATCATAAATAGCAAACTCAAAGTCAATATCAATCCCATTTTCATTAAACTGTTTGGACAAATACGATGAAATCTCACCAGCTGACACTCTCTTATAAATAGGATAGTTCCTAAACAAATCACGATAGGTACTTTCGAAAAGTCTTTTCCCGAATTCATCCATCGTATTATATTGCATGACCGTTTTTTCAGGTGTGATATGCACTTCATTATCAAAAGTGCTTTTCTTAAAAACCCGAATTTCCTTCTGATTGCTAATACGGCTGATATTCAGACTATCTAAACCTCCAATGTCAAAGAACAACGATGGCACTTTAAAGCTCTCTTCAAGAATACCGTTTTGATAGACTGTGGTTTCATTGGAAATATCATCATAACTATACAACAAAATCCCTCTGATATTGGTCGTATCCGGATTTTTTCCGCTACTGAGTAATTCTTGATATTTATTGGTATACAACTTAAACTCCTTGTCCTCAACAAGACTGGAAACTTTACTTAAAGATCGTCTGACGTTTAAAGTAAACTGCTTTTCCTCATTACTTAAGCTGTTATCAATAAAATATATTTGAACGAAAATTATTCCAATAAGCGACAAACTCATCAGAATAACCAATAAAATGAATAGCTTTCTGCCCATTATTCAAATTTAACATTTTAACATTTAGCAAGAACTTGCTTTAACCTTACATTAACACATTTTAAAGGTTTAATTTATGGCAACTAATTTTGAAAGTTCTTGATGAATTTTCAGTACTTGAGCTTTTGTTTCGTCCAAATCATGATTAGTAATCACAAAATCTGATTGTTCTGCTTTTTCCCTGTCTGTCAGTTGATTACTGACAATAGCCAAAACCTTATCTTTAGTAGTAGCGTCTCTATTTACAACACGTGCAATCCGCTGCTCTAAATCGGCCACCACAGTAATGATAAAATCATATTGGGAAGCCATATCGTTTTCAAAAATGATAGCCGCTTCCTTTAAGACATAAGGTGCAGTTTGCTTTTTTTTCCAGCGTAAAAAATCAGCACCAACTTTAGGATGCACAATTGCATTCATTTGTTTCAAAAGCGCAGCATTCTCGAAGATTTTGGAGGCTAAAAAAGCTCGGTTAAGTTGACCATCGCGGTAGGCTTCATCGCCAAACAGTGCAGTGAGCTTTTTTTGGATGACCTTAGAAGTGTTCATCAAGTGTTTAGCCCTGTCATCAGCAATATATAAAGGCACGCCCAACTTCTGAAACATTTTGGCGACGGTCGTTTTACCGCTACCTATCCCACCTGTTAAACCTACTATTTTCATACACTATTTCATCAAAATAAATTCGACCTTCTTTTGTTTTAATCGCGCACTTTTAACAATTTCGGGCACTTTCGTCAATTGAGGAATCAAAAATGTTTTTCCGGTCTTATCAATATTCCTATAATCACATTCAATTCTGAAATCTGAAGTTCTGACTGATTTATAATTATTAAGACTAACATTATACGCTACGGGAATCGTTTTCGGGAAAAAATTAATGTTTACACCTGATGGAAGATTGATGATCGTTACTGGGACATTAAACGTTCCTTCAGTAAATTTTTCAACTTGTCCTTCTATTTTCACGCTTTTTGTAGTCAGTTTTAAACTTTTGAAACTCTCATTCATTTCAATTCCCAAGGATTTGTCAATATTTGAATTGACATGTTTCAAGTCTAGTTTTTCGGTTGTGACATACTCTATTTCCGAAAGTAATTTTTCTGAACCAATAACTTTAACGGAATCAGGAATGACCTTGATTTTGTTTAGCATATCATAACCTGGTGCAAACTCAATAGTCACATCGGTGTTAACGGGCACCTTTTTTACTGCCAAGGATTGATAAGGAAAACGTAAAGTATCGGGTTGGATAGAAATAACATCTACTGAATTCCTGAACTTAGCTCTTATTTTAGGTGCATTTTGTTGGGAATTCCACACATAGGTTTTGTTTTTAAGCACCACATCTGTGTTAAAATCAATTTGCAATTTGGGTTTATAAAACGAATACCGCAACAAATTAAAGCCATAAGCATTAACGGTAACATTGACTTTTTTTGTACTATCAAGATTGACATGATGTTCTTCTGGAACGTTTTTAAAAACAAGTTCAAAAGAAATAGTCTCCGTATAATTCTTTGAGAGTTTAGTCAAAGCCAAAAAACAGAAGGACAGCAAAAAAAAGAGTCCGAAAACATTCAGTTTTCTGCTTTTTATGGATTTAGAAAGTTTCGTCTTTAATTTATTGTACATGTTTAAAAAACAATTTTGGGAATCTCTTCTCAGGGTTTTCTTTTAATAGTTTTATGGAAAGTGTGGATTTCAAAAAGCCATAACCATACCCAAAAAACTGAACAAATATCGCTATGACCGCCAAAACAGCAATGATCAAGTTTTTTGAATTTATAAATGCCAGTAAAAAAGCAACCGCCATATAAATGATATAAATGTACAACAACCATTTTATTTGAAAGAGAAACAGGACTAAACTAATAACCAATCCCAATGAAAAAAATGTAGGCAACCAAAAAATAAATCGCTCTGATTCTGGATGCCATGCATTTAAAATAGGACGAACCATACCAAACTTATGGACTTGCTGATAAAACTTTGACCAAGAAATCCGTCGTTTATGATAGACATAAGCGTCCTTTATGAGTTTACTCTTATAGCCCAATTTGAGAAGACGCAATGAAAGATCAGGATCTTCCCCTGGATGAATGGCTCCAAAACCACCCGAAGCTTCAAATGCTTTTTCTGAAATCCCCATATTAAAACTCCGCGGTTGGAAATTATCAGAGTCCTTCCCTCCTCTTATCCCTCCTGTGGTAATGAAGGACGTCATGGCAAAATTGATGGCCTTTTGAAGTTTTGAGAATGATGGGTGCGCTGCATCAGGGCCACCATAACAATCGGTGTAAGTATCCGTCAAACTTTTACTGACCACTTGCAGATAATTTTCAGGCAGTAGCACATCTGAATCTAAAATAATAAAGTAATTTCCTTCCGCCCTTTTCATTCCATAATTTCTAGAATCACCAGGACCAGAATTTTCCTTAAAATAATAGGAGATTTCCAATTGATCAGCAAAGCATTCAATAACTTTATCTGACGGAATTGACGAACCGTCTTCAACAATGCAGATGTTGAAGTCAAAATTACCTTCGAGTTTCGTGAAACTTTCCAAAAGCTCATGAATCTCATCAGGCCGATTATAAACAGGGATTATAAATGAAAAATACAGTGTATTCATAAAAATCAAAGGTAAGGAATCAAAACACAAAAGCCACCAATTGGTAGCTTTTGAAAGTATAAATTAAGATTTTTTTGAACTCTTTATTTGCTCATAAAAGCATCCATGATTTCGTTACTGACACCCATATTACTAAATCCACCATCATTATAAAGATTTTGAAGCGTAACACGTTTCGTCAAGTCACTAAATAAAGTCACGGTATAGTTGGCGCAATCCAAAGCAGTAGCATTTCCTAAAGGCGACATTTTATCAGCATAAGCAATAAAACCGTCAAATCCTTTAACGCCTTGACCAGCGGTCGTAGGTGTTGGAGATTGTGAAATAGTATTCACTCTTACTTTCTTTTCTCTTCCGAAGAAATAACCGAAACTACGCGCAATACTTTCTAAATAGGCTTTATTATCTGCCATGTCATTATAATCAGGAAATACACGTTGCGCTGCCATATAGGTCAAAGCAACAATACTACCCCACTCATTCATCGCATCAGCTTTGTAAAGGGTTTGCATCACTTTATGGAAAGACATTGCAGAAACATCAGTTCCTTTTTGAGTCCACTCATAATTTTGATCGGTATAATGTCTTCCTTTTCTTACGTTGATAGACATTCCGATGGAATGAAGCACGAAATCAATTTTTCCTCCTAAGATTTCAACTGACTTAGCCACTAAGTTTTCTAAATCTTCAATAGAAGTTGCATCAGCAGGAATGATTTGAGAACCTGTCTTTTTGGCCAATTCATCAATTTGCCCCATACGCATTGCGATTGGTGCATTGGTCAAGACAAATGTACCGCCCTCTTCGTGAACGCGTTCTGCCGTTTTCCAAGCAATTGAATTTTCATCTAAAGCTCCAAAAATAATTCCTCGTTTTCCTTTTAATAAGTTGTATGCCATGTTTATAATTGTTTTTTATTTAATGCTAAGCAATTTAAA
>NZ_JBDSLS010000199.1:0-7567 GCF_039916245.1 Gelidibacter sp. | reverse complement strand
CTTTCAATAGCTTTGTTCGCCGGTCATATTGTAGATCAGAATGAAAAACGAGGGCTACTGATCAAATGCATTATTGGTTTTTCGGTCATCAGCTTAGGTCTCTTTTTATTGACCTGGCCTATGGTTGTGGCAAATTGGTCCACAAACACGATTCTTTACGGTATTTATGCCTTAGTATTTATGGGAGGATTGGTCAGAGCGTTTATAGGGCCCACCGTATTTTCTTTGATCGCCTTAATAGTTCCAAAAAAATTATATCCCAATGCTGCAACTTGGAGCAGTTCCACGTGGCAAGTTGGTTCAGTTCTTGGGCCTGCATTGGCTGGATTCAGCATTAGTTGGATTGGTGTGCATTGGTCCATGTGCTTGATTATGGCCTTTGCGCTTATGGCTTTAATTAATTTGCTCCGTATTTCTAAGAAACCAATCTTAAATCCTAAAATTGGCGAACCTGTGATGCAAAGTTTAAAGGAAGGCATCAAATTTGTATTTAAGACTAAAGCCGTTTTAGGTGCCTTAACTCTAGATATGGTGGCCGTGCTTTTTGGAGGTGCCGTAGCTTTATTACCCATATTTGCACAGGATATCCTGAAAGTGGGCTCAGAAGGTTTTGGCGTTTTAAGAGCAGCGCCGGCAGTCGGTGCCTTTTTAACCATGTTGATTACAGCTTATATTCCCATTAGTAAAAATGCTGGAATGAAACTCCTAACCGCCATATTTGGCTTTGGCGTTTGTATTATTGTGTTTGGCTTGTCTTCCATTTTCTGGATTTCCGTGATGGCCTTGTTTTTCAGTGGCGTTACTGACGGGGTATCGATGGTGATCCGTCAAACTATTTTACAATTAAAAACACCAGATCATATGCGCGGACGTGTGGCTTCGGTGAACTCCATGTTTGTTGGGTCTTCCAATGAATTGGGCGCCTTTGAAAGTGGATTGACCGCAAAACTCATGGGAACAGTGACGGCCGTCGTTTTTGGTGGCGTCATGACCTTATTAACTGTTGTGACTACTGGAGTCGTCTCTCCATACTTTAGAAAATTAGATCTCATGAAGGATTTGGAGGAGCATGAGAAGGAAACTTAATAGGTTTTTAGTTCCATTTTATCACCATCAAAAACACCATAGGTATAATATTGGATCCAATCGCCTAAGTTGACATATGAAGAATTTTCATTTAACTTAATCTCCATGGGAAGATGTCGATGTCCAAAAACAAAAAAGTCGCGATGTTGGTCTTGGAGTTTTCTTTTGCAATACTGTACCAGCCATTCTTTATCTTCTCCTAAAAATTTGGCATCGTCATCTCCCGAAATCAATTTATTTTTAACAGAAAGATGTTGGGCAATTTTAACGCCCAAATCCGGATGTAACCATCTAAAGCACCATTTGAAAAACGGATTGGTAAACACTTTCTTCATGCGTTTGTAACCTTTATCATAAGGCCCCAAACCATCGCCATGACCTATAAAAAAGGTTTTGTCATTAAAAATGAACTCTTTTGGTTTATGGAAGACATCAATATTCAATTCTTCTTCAAAATACCCATGCATCCACAAATCGTGGTTGCCTACGAAATAGTAGATGGGAATTCCGGAGTCACTAATTTCAGCGAGCTTGCCTAAGGTTCTGGTAAAACCTTTTGGAACCACCGTTTTGTATTCAAACCAAAAGTCAAAGAGATCGCCAAGCAAAAAAATGGCAGCAGCATCCTCCTTGATTTCGTCTAACCAAGCAACGAACTTTTTTTCGCGTGGATAGGATTCTTCTTTAGTAGGAGCTCCCAAATGATTGTCAGAAGCAAAGTATATTTTTTTTCCTTTTGGAATATTCATTAAATAGAGATATTGAAAACAGCCACGAATTTACGAATGTTTCGTGAACGCAGCTAACTGTGGACTGCCCACTGAGGACTTAATTATCGCTCGCATACCATTCTGCAAAACTCGAATCAGTTTCCTGAAGTCTTAAAGAGTGCAATTGAATGTTTTCAGGTAAATATTTTTTTATTTTCCCAGCAAAATCAATGACCATCATTTCACTAGTAGGTTGATAATCGACCAAAAGTACATTGTGGCCGCGAATTTCCAATTCTTTGGCCAATTCTACATGTGGCGTGTTTTTGTTGAATACCGTAGCGTGGTCAAAAACATCAACAATTTCACTTTTAACGATTTTCTTTAAATCTGAAAAATCAATGACCATCCCATATTTCACGTTGGATGTATCACTAATTGGAGTTCCAAACACCGTGACCGATAATTTGTAACTATGTCCGTGCACATTTTTACACTTGCCATCATAGCCATAAAGGGCATGACCAGTTTCAAAAGAAAATTGCTTTGTAATTCGAATTTTGCTCATATAACGTCAATTTATTGCAAAGATATTCAATTTGTAAAAGGAATCTGATTTTAGATTACATTTGATCGAAATTTGGCACTTTTTTATATCCAAAGTCAATAAATAGTTATGATAAAATGAACGCGCTTTTCGAAGATATTGAATTTGTTGAAAATCCCTTATATGAGAGGATTATCAACGATATTGTGACTCAAAAGTATGCCGTCGTTGAAGATTTTTTCACTGCAGAGGAGATTTCCGTATTAAGACAGTCTTTAATCGCTAAACATGAAGAAGACGTCTTTAAAAAAGCAGCAATTGGAAATAGAGTCAATGAAATTATTGTAAAGTCTATAAGAGGCGATGTCATTTTATGGATTGATGAAGCACATACCAACGCGGCTGAATCCTTATTCTTTAATAAAATTAATCATCTAATCACTTATTTGAATAAAACCTGCTTTTTGGGGATTCTGCGTAAAGAATTTCATTATGCTTTATATCCTACAGGCACCTTTTATAAACGTCATATTGATACCTTTCAGAATGATGACCGACGCAAATTATCCTTTGTGTGTTATTTGAACGAGGCCGGTTGGTTGCCAGAGAATGGCGGGGAATTGGTGTTATATTTAGATGACCAAGGCATGGAGGTCGAAAAAATAATTTATCCTTTTCCGGGTCGCGTGGTTATTTTTGAAAGTCAGATTATTGAACACGAAGTAAGGCCGGTCAAAACGGAACGATTGAGCATTACAGGGTGGTTAAAAACTAGATAATCTTACTTCTTTTTTCTTCGGTTATAAACATAAATAACAACCAATATCACGGCTAATACTAAAAACAAGCCATTGCCACTCATAAATTCAAGAAATTCCATAGTTTTTTTTTAAAATATATAGTTCCAAAGGTACTTGTTTTGTTCGCTTGGCAAAATAACATTTCTAAGTTATAAAACCATTTCATAACAGTAAAACGGATGTTCACTTTTGTTGGGAAAATAAATGGATCCTAAACGCTTATAACCACGGCGTTCGTAAAATCTTTGGTTTCTCTCGTTTTGAGAAAAAGTGTCCAATCTGACCGAGTTATACATATTATCTAAAGCATATTTTTCGGCAAAGTCCATTAGTCGTTGAGCAAATCCTCGTCCTTGGTATTCGGGATCCACTGCTAATCGGTGGATATAAATATTTTTACCACTTGGTGTCAGCCATGTTATAGGCTTGTATACATCATCCATAAAGGTAGAAATTACAATAACACCGACGATTTTATGGTCATGCGCCAATACATACAGTTCATCACGTTTAATATCGTTGTGAAAGGCTTCGGCATTAGGGTAGTGCTCATTCCATTGATAGATGCCCTTGCTAGTCATGTTCTTGGCGCAGGCATTTGTCAAGAGCAAAATATTTTCAATATCTGAGGAAGTCGCTTTCCGAATCATTTTAATGTTTATTTTTGCCTAAATTTAGTGTTAAATTTAGATATGAAAAATATATTAGTTCCAGTAGGGACGTCAAATAATGCAGTAAGTCATTTGCAATATGCAGTGGATTTTGCCAGGGCATTTGGTGCAAAGTTATATGTTGTTCAAATATTTAATGTCTACACTAAGGCGGGCACCATGATAAAAGTTGATGATATCTTAGAGAGAGAAAGTTTAGCTTTCTTAAAAGCACACGTGGAAAAAGTGGATACTGCCGGTGTTGAGGTCGTTGTAAAGACCTTCAAAGGAAAATTGGTAGATACTATAGAATTGATTTGTCAGACGGCAGATATTGATTTGATTTTAATTGAGCCAAGAACCAATTCTATCAAAGAAGAGGTCTATTTAGGGAAAACTTCAGGTAAGATTATTAAGCGCACAAATATTCCTGCGTTGATTGTTCCAGAAAACTATAAGTTTGCGCCCATCGAAAATATTTTAGTAGCCTTAAAATCAGCTGTTATTAAAAAAGAAGATGTTTTAGATCCCTTAATTTCTATCAAAAATAAGTTCAAGTCAAAAATTGAATTGCTTTTGGTCCAAACACCATTTCACAACGAAGGCGATTTTGAAGTCAACACGGAATTGGCAAGTTTGGTAGACAATACGATATATAGTGAAAATGCCACAACATTTCAGGGCGTTTTGGAAAACTATAAGGTAAGTAATCCAGACTTGTTATGTGTGGTGCGTAGAAAGCGCGGTTTTTTTACCAAAATATGGGAAAACAATACCATTCTAAAGAAGGACTTTAATAGTTCAAAATTGCCTGTGTTAGTTTTGAGCGGATTAAAATAAACTTCTTTTAATCATTGTAATTAAAAGGCAAAATTGAAGCGGATATATAGAAAAATATAGTAAGTTTGCCGTTCATTAAAATAAATTTGGGGATGTAGCTCAGTTGGCTAGAGCGCTTGGCTGGCAGTCAAGAGGTCGTCGGTTCGAGCCCGATCTTCTCCACAGAAAAAAGCAACGTGAAAGCGTTGCTTTTTTTGTTTTGTTCATTTTGCTAATAATTGAAAGTAGAGTTTAACTTACAAATAAGCTTTTTCAAAATTATTAAAAGTGAATGTTTCCTTTAAAATTTCCGAACCTCTTTCTCGATAAAATCAATTTCAGGATTACAAATCTCTAAAATCAGTTTTTTGAGCTCCCGATGAAAAGCTTCCAAGGTGTCTTTTGATATCCCATGCTCTTTATCTCTGCTTCTTGAAGACGGTTTTATTCCAAACTTTAAGAAATAATCGCCTTGCAAGTTTTTGAAGGAAATGACGCCTGCTTCAATGGTTTGAGAAAACTCTTGGGTCTCATTCATCATATAGGCATAAGCCAAAATCTGGAAGCTTTTACTGTATTTGTTGTAATCTAGCGTGATGTCTTCCCAATCTATAATTTCCACTTGGCCTTGGCTGACTTTTCCTGTCTTGTAATCAATGATCCTGAGTGTGCCATCAAATTCATCTATACGATCCACTGTGCCCTTTAAACGTACTTTAAAATCCAACTCCGGGATGTTAACGAGAATGTCCAGTTCCTTTTCGAGATCTATTATTTTAATTTGATGGCCATCTTTTAAAGTTTCAATTTCTTTATTGATAAAGTTTAAGATATAACGTTTGGCCACTTCAAGAATAATCAGGTTTTTCCCCTTAGTCATATCGCCCTCTTTGTAAAACATCTTAAAGTGATGTGTGACATTAGCATCTATGAGGGTTTTCATTTGCTTTAAGTGTTCTTCGGTCAAATAGTGTCCTTTGTGTGGGGTATAAAAATCTTCCAAGGTTTGATGGATGACGCTTCCTAAAGTGTTGGCTGCAACGGTTTCTTCAACATCTTCAAAGTTTTGAATCTTTAGAACCTTCTCATAGTAAAAATCAAGAGGGTTTCTTATATAATTGGTTAATGAGGATGGCGAAAAACCGTTAGCGGCAATTTGTTGTAAACGTTTGATAACGGTCTCTGTTTTTTTTATGACTTTAGGTTCCTTTTGTGCGACTTCTACTTTTGGAGCGACAATACGATGCTTAATAGTATGAATGTTTTCAATTTGCAGTTGAGTTATAAATCTGCTTTTTTCCCCTCCGTTTAAAACATCTGGTTCAGTGTTATAAATGATATATACATTTTTTGCGCGTTGCAACAATCGGTAGAAGTGATAGGTGTAAACCGCATCTTTTTCTTTATAAGTTGGCAATCCATTTTCGAGCTTTACATCAAAAGGAATGAATGAATTTGTGCTTTTTCCTGCCGGAAGAATACCTTCATTAACTGATGAAATGATCACCGTTTCAAAATCTAAGACACGAGATTCCAGCATACCCATAATTTGTAAACCTTGTAATGGTTCACCTTGAAAATCTAAAGTTTCATTGCTTAACAGTTCTTTGTAGAGATAATGCAAAGTTGTGCTATTGCTTATGAGCTTATAGATTTCGTTATAGCGTTGAAGCTCATTGAAAATTTGATTGAATCGGTATAGGTATTCGAGCGCCAATAGGTTTTTAGATTTTGGTAAATCGAGTTGTGTTTTTAAGGTTAAGATGAGCTGTGAGCAGTTTTCAAATGCCTTTTCAGGGCTATTGTCCCAGGATTGGAATAACGTTGTAATAACATGCTCCTTAGCTTTTGCTAGGGCTATTATTTTTTCAACCGTTAGGGTAACAATGTTATTGCTTTGAATATAGTTTATGATGTGATTACCATAATTATGGTTTTCATGAGTTAAAATAGTCTGGATAAACGAATGTGATAATATAGCCACAACGTCCTTATAATAGAGTTGATTGACATGGTTTTTTTGAATCTTGAACAGCAAGTCAAATAAGGATGCCAAGGGTACTGATTTAAGAGGAAGTCCCATGGTAATATTGATGGCTTCAACTTTTTGAGGGATGGAATTGAGTAAAGGCATCAACAACGTTTCATCGCCTAAAACTACGGCAGTCTTTTTTAGATCGGCCTGTGGCAAGGTATCTAGTAGTTCTCCAATATATTTAACTTGACCAATGTTTTTTGGAACGGCAATCGTATGAATATTTTTTTCTGAACGGTAGTTATTACCAATCCAATTGAGGTCGTTTTGCTTGAAAAACGGCCAGGTTTTTAAATGTTGTCTTATGAATAATCCGGCATCATGGATAGGGTTATCTAAAAAGACGGTATCGATATCCCAATAGATGGTCGCCAGATCTTGTTGTAGTAATTCTTGAATAATGCGCTCTTCAGCCTTATTTAAAGCGTTGAAACCAATGAAAACATGCTTTTTGTTTGGGTGAGAGGCTATATAGGGCTCAAGGCTGTTTGCCGCCTGTCTATAGACTAAGCCTTGATAACCTTTTTTATTCAGAATTAACGCTTCCCTAAACCTATTGTAATATATTTTTAATCGGTTCCAGAAGGCTAAATAATTTTTGATATAAGTGGTTTGCTCTTCTGCTAAAGACCAATGATTGATTTCTTTAATAGATTTTAAATAATCAAAAATATGATCAGGATCGATAAGGTAGCGGTCAATTTCATTGAAATCCTGTAGTAGGAGTTGACCCCATTTTGAAAATTGATCAAAAGTTTCCTGTTCGGGTTCAGGTGTCAATTCCTGATAAACACGATAGAAACTAAATAGAAGTTCGGTGTTGCTGGCGTAATGGAGTTCAGATAAACTTTCAACAAACTCTTCAATGGATAAAATTTCCGGAGCAAAGATGGTTCGATCAATGGATTTAGAAAGGATAT
>NZ_JBDSLS010000198.1:0-10312 GCF_039916245.1 Gelidibacter sp. | reverse complement strand
CAGCAGGAGCATATGTAAGCACTGTTCCTGTTCGTCTTATTTACCCTATATCTGAGCAAACATTAAATCGCACTAATTACGAAGCTGCTGCAATAGCAGTAGGCGGAGATTTGTTGACTACCAAACTTTTTTGGGATAAATTTTAATTGCTTTTAATGAGCATGAAAAAAAGTTGCTTCTAAGTACTTAAATTAAATAACTTCTAAATTTTTTGTCTGAAGTTTGAGTAGTTGAAGCTGATTAGCTAGTGAGCGGTAAAACGGCTATGTCGTTATATGATGGTTAGAAGAGAATCTTTTACCGCTCTCCAAGCTAAATTTAAGTATAGTAACTTCTATAAGTACATTTTATTTTTAGTGCTTAATTTCGGATCTATTTGTTTTATCCGAACATCCTCTTTTGTAATTAATAAATTTAAAATAAACTTTGACTTATTGAAAACCTAGCAGAGATATCATGCCTGTCTTGGGTTTTCTCATGAAGATTTATACTGTATTCTAAAAACGCAGATTTTATAATCTAATCCTAAAAATAATGTTTCGAATTCTTGTTTTTCCTGCTTTTTTTCTCTTAACCCTTATGAGTATTGGACAGGTAAATTCAACTTTAACTGTTGAAAAGATTATGTCGGATAGGGTTTATTTGGGAGAAACTCCCACGGAGGTTCGATGGAGCGAGGATAGTAAGCGGGTATTGTTCAAATGGAGGCCAATGGATAAGGAGAATAATGCTGTTTATCAAATGAGTATTAAAGAGAGGGTTCCGAAAATATTGAATGTCAATGAGACAAATAGCCTCAATATAATGGAGGCTTCATTTTCTAAAGACCTAAAAAAAATGCTGTTTCAAAGAGATGGCGACATTTTTCTGAAAGATATAAAAAGTGGTGTTGAATCGGTAGTAGTTGCGACTGATGAATTTGAAAGTGCTCCTTATTTTAATGATGATGAAACTATCGTTATTTTTCAAAGGGGGAATAATTTATATCAAATAGGACTTTCAGGGCAAGGATTGAAGCAAATTACCAATTTTACGAGAGAGCAATTCTACGAGGGAAAAACCATAAAAGATAAAGGTGCATGGCTTCAGAAAGACCAGTTAAGATTATTTGACGTCTTAAAAAGACAGCATACCAACAAAAAAAATGATAATGATAAAAGTACTTTACCGAGAAGTTATTTTCTTCCAGCCTCTAGTACTATTTCAAATTTGAGCATTGATAAACATATGATATTTGTCGTGTTCTCCATTGCTGATCAATCAGAGAACAGCAGAACCATAGAGGTGCCAAATTATGTAACTCTATCTGGGTATACAGAAAATATTGCAGGTAGAACAAAAGTGGGAGCGATATTGCCTACTTATTCTACAAGAATTTATGATTTAGAACGAGATACCATTTATGATGTCCTGACTAATAATATTCCACAAATTAAAAGATTGCCTGAATATATAAAAGACTATCCAGAACAGTTAGAACGCCTCACAAAAGAAAATAAAGATCGAAAAGTAAATATCAGTCGTCCTATATGGAGTCCGGATCGTACGAGTGCAGTGGTGAATATTGTTTCACAAGACAATAAAGATCGTTGGATTATGAAATTGGATCCTCTAAATGGGAAACTTTTTCCTTTGGATCATCAACATGACGAGGCTTGGATTGGAGGCCCTGGGATTGGCAGTTTTTATGGAACTTTGAATTTGGGATGGATTAATGAAAATACAATTTATTTTCAAAGTGAAGTTACGGGCTATTCACATGTTTATAGTCTGAATGTTACAAATAAAGAAAAAAAGCAATTAACATCTGGTTCTTTTGAAGTTCAGACGTTGCAATTATCGAATGATAAGAAATTTTTCTATTTGACTGCAAATCTCGAGAATCCAGGAATTACCCATTTTTACAAACTCTCTGTTAATGGAGGCGATTTAATTAAATTAACTTCTATCAAAGGGTTAAATGAAGTCACGCTTTCTCCAGACGAAAAATGGTTAGCCATTAGACACTCTAGTATCACGAAACCTTGGGAATTATACCTTCAAGAAAATAAACCGATAGCTGAGGCTGTGCAAACAACACAGACGACATCTCCTGATTTTGTGGCCTATTCATGGAAAATACCAGAAACAATAGTTTTTAAAAACAGAAATGGTGTAGATACTTATGCACAAGTTTTCAAGCCAACAAAACCCCTAAAGAATAAAACTGCCGTTGTTTTTGTGCATTCAAACGGTTACTTACAAAATGTACATTACGGGTGGAGCTATCATTTTAGGGAATATATGTTCAATAACTTGTTGGTTGATGAAGGTTTTACAGTTATAAATATTGACTACAATGCAAGCTCTGGATATGGACGAGACTATAGAACCGGGATTTATAGACATATGGGAGGACGGGATCTTTCTGATGTTACAGATAGCGCAAAATTATTGGTTGAAAAGTATCATGTAAATCCAGATTACATTGGTTTATATGGGGGGTCTTATGGAGGCTTTTTAACACTTATGGGATTGTTCACAGAGCCTGAGGTTTTTAAAGCAGGTGCTGCTTTGCGTTCCGTAACTGACTGGGCTCATTACAATCAAAGATATACCTCAAATATTCTTAATGAACCTTTAACTGATGAAAATGCTTATAAAAGAAGTTCTCCAATATATTTTGCAGATGGATTGAAGGGACATTTGCTTATGACTCATGGTGTTGTTGATGTTAATGTAAACTTTCAAGACGTCGTGCGTCTTTCTCAGAAATTGATTGAATTGGGTAAGGACGATTGGGAGCTTGCATTATATCCTCTCGAAGATCACAATTTTATAGAGCCTTCAAGTTGGACCGATCAGTATAAACGAATCTTAAAGCTTTTTAAAAATACATTGACTGAATAAATCGACTACTAATACCATCTAAAAATCTAGACATGAAAAAAATTTATCTATTTACAACAGTGTTTTTTCTTTTTTCTTTTGTAATACAAGCGCAACAGCTAAATACGAGTATGGATTCTATGGTAACCACCAATGGTCAGGTTACTATTAAAGGCGCAGTGGTGAAGTATAAGGCGACTGCTGGTAAACAACCGGTTTGGGATGATAAAGGAAAAATTATTGCAGGTCTTTATTATACATATTATGAAAGATCCGATATAAAGGATCGTTCAAAACGACCACTTATTTTCTCATTTAATGGTGGTCCAGGTGCTGCTTCTGTTTGGATGCATTTGGGATATACTGGCCCATATAAATTAAAAGTTGATAGTGAGGGTTACCCTGTTCAGCCCTATGGCGTTGAAGAAAATTCACAATCTATTTTGGATGTTGCCGATATTGTTTATATCGAACCTGTAAATACTGGGTTTTCGAGAGCCATTGAAAGTATGAGTAATGAAGAGGTTGCAAAAACATTCTTTGGAGTGAATGCAGATATAAAATATCTTGCCGGCTGGATCAATACTTTTGTCACAAGAAAAAATCGTTGGGATTCTCCTAAATATTTGATTGGTGAAAGTTATGGAACGCCTCGAGTTTCAGGACTTTCTTTAGAGCTTCAAAATAGTCATTGGATGTACTTAAATGGTGTCATTTTGGTTTCTCCTACTGGCCTTGGTATTGAACGTGGTACTGCCATTGAGCCTGCTAATAACGTCCCTTATTTTGCTGCTGCTGCATGGTTTCATAAAAAATTGCCTTCGGATTTACAGTCCAAAGATTTGATGGATGTTTTATCAGAGGTTGAAGAATACACCGCTAATAAATTAATCCCTATAATGGCTAAAGGTGGTTTTTTATCCGATTCTGAAAAACGTAAAACAGCTAGTGAATTGTCTCGATATTCCGGCCTATCTGAAAAGGTCATTATGGAACATGATCTAAGAGTGCCAAAAGCCTTTTTCTGGAAAGATTTGTTGCGAGATGAAGGCTTTACCATTGGGAGATTAGATTCTCGATATTTAGGAATAGACAAGATGAACGCGGGTGAAAAACCTGATTACTCGCCGGAAATGAAATCGTGGGAGCATTCTTTTCCACCTGCCATAAATTATTATTTCAAAAACTATCTTAATTATAATACGGACTTGAAATATTTCATAGGTGGTCAAACACGTCCTTGGGATTCAAGCAACAATCATACGGGTGAAGATCTTCGTCAAGCCATGGCACAGAATCCTTATTTACATGTGATGGTGCAATCTGGTTATTACGACGGAGCTACGGATTATTACAACTCGAAGTATAATTTATGGCAAATGGATACCAGTGGAAAATTACGAGACCGTATGAGTTGGAAAGGTTATAGAAGTGGTCATATGATGTACCTGAGATCTGAAGATTTAATAACCTCAAACGAGGATATAAGAAAGTTTATTAAGGCATCTACTCCAAAGGAAAATCAAGCGGCAGAATACCTTAGAAAATAAAGTCAAAATAGGGCGTGTTCAAGAAATTAAAATTAATATTAAGAATCAAAAAAGAAAGAAAATGAATAAAATTTATGCTATTGCGATAGTTTGGATGTTTTGTGGTCTAAACTTAAATGCACAACAGTTAAACACCAAAATGGATTCTACGGTAATAACTAAAGGTGAGGTTGTTATAAAGGGGGTGCCGGTCAAATACTCGGCTACTACAGGGAAACAGCCTGTGTGGGACGAGAAAGGTAAAATTATAGCAGGTCTTTATTTTACGTATTATGAGAGATTAGGTGTAAGTAATAAAGCAAAAAGACCACTTATAATCTCACTAAACGGTGGTCCAGGTTCAGCATCGGTATGGATGCATATAGCTTATACGGGGCCAAAGATTCTCAAAATTGATGATGAAGGTTATCCTGTTCAGCCTTATGGGGTTAAAGATAATGTACATTCTATACTTGATGTTGCAGATATCGTTTATATAAACCCTGTAAATACTGGGTATTCGAGAGCAGTTGACACTATGGACGAGGCAGAGAAGAGAAAAACTTTTTTCGGTGTTAATGCTGATATAAAATATCTGGCAAGTTGGATTAATACTTTTGTCACTAGACAAAATCGTTGGGAGTCGCCTAAATATCTTATTGGAGAGAGTTATGGTGCACCTCGTGTTTCAGGTTTGTCACTAGAATTGCAAAATGCGCATTGGATGTATCTGAATGGGGTGGTCTTAGTGTCGCCTACAGGATTAGGAATTGAGCGTGGTACTGCTGTCGATGCGGCGAACTTACTTCCGTATTATGCGGCAGCTGCATGGTACCATAAAAAGTTGCCTTCTGATTTACAGTCTAAAGATCTTACAGATATGCTGGTTGAAGTTGAGGAGTATACGGTTAATGAGTTGATTCCGATTATGGCAAAAGGAGGTTTTTTACCTGAAGCAGAAAAACAGAAAGCCGCCGCGCGTATTTCAAGATATTCGGGATTATCCGAAAAAGTGATCTTAGAACATGATCTAAGAATTCCAAAAGGTTTCTTTTGGAAAGAACTTTTGCGTAATGAAGGTTTTAATATCGGTAGGTTAGATTCTAGATATTTAGGAATAGATAAAATGGCAGCTGGTGATAAACCAGATTATTCTGCAGAGTTGACTTCTTGGCTTCACTCTTTTACCCCGGCAATAAACTATTATATAAAAAATCACTTAAAATATAATACCGATCTTAAATATAATATGTTTGGCCCTGTTCATCCTTGGGATAATAGCAATAACACTACTGGTTATGACTTACGCCAGGCAATGGCCCAAAACCCGTATTTGCATGTTTTGGTGCAAGCAGGATATTATGATGGCGGAACAGATTATTTCAATTCAAAATACAATCAATGGCAAATGGATACCAGTGGAAAATTAAGGGATCGGATGAGTTGGAAAGGGTATAGAAGTGGTCATATGATGTATTTGCGTAGTGAGGATTTGGCGACTTCCAATGAAGATATAAGAGAGTTCATTAGTAAGTCAACTCCCAAAGACGGTCAACCCGCAGAGTATAAAAGATAATTTAAGATAAATTCTCTTGTTTAACCCACAACAGATTTTTAAACTATATTAATCCTAATTACAATTTCTTATGAAAAATTTAAAAAAAGAATTATTTATTGCGGTCTGCTTTATGATGTGTGTGAGCATGCAGTCACAAATCACAAAAGCCCCTGATAGACAGGAGGGTGAGGGGCCTTGGTCACAATTAATTATAAGAGGAGCAACGCTAATAAATGGGACATTAGCCCCTCCTATGGGGCCTGTAGATATTGTTGTGGAAAATAACCGTATTGTAGATGTCCGAGTTGTAGGATATCCAGGAGTACCTATTAAAGATAGCAGAAGACCTGTTTTAAAGGCAGGAGGGAAAGAGTTAAATGCTGAAGGAATGTACATTATGCCTGGTTTTGTAGATAGTCATGCGCACATTGGTGGTACATCTCAAGGAACACCGGCCGAATATGTATATAAACTTTGGATGGGGCATGGCATTACTACCATTGTAGATCCAAGCAGTGGCAATGGTCTTACTTGGACTCTTGAAGAAAAAAGAAGAAGTGATAAAAATGAAATAACCGCACCAAGAATTAAAGCGTATACAGCGTTTGGGCAGAACAGCAAAACTCCGATTGCGACCGATCAGCAGGCAAGAGAATGGGTGCGAAACAATGCGAAACTTGGGGCTGACGGAATTAAATTTTTTGGAGCTACTCCTGTAGTAATGGCAGCAGCCTTAGATGAAAACAAAAAATTAGGTCTGCGTTCTAAAATGCATCATTCACAAACTTATGTAGGGAGTTGGAATGTTTTGAATAGTGCAAGGTCAGGACTCACATCAATGGAACACTGGTATGGTTTACCTGAGGCGTTATTTGATGATCGTACAGTTCAAAATTATTCCTTAGACTACAATTATCAAAATGAGCAGGACCGTTTTGGTGAAGCAGGACAGTTGTGGAAACAAGCAGCAGCACCTAATAGTAAAAAATGGAACGATGTTATGGATGAACTCTTAGCTCTTGATTTTACTTTAACTCCAACTTTTGTTATTTATGAAGCTAATAGAGATTTGACACGAGCACGTCTTGCTGAATACCATCAAGAATATACCCTTCCTTCATTATGGGATTTTTATGCCCCTAGTCGTGAGTCTCACGGATCGTATTGGCATAATTGGGGAACAGAACAAGAGATCGAGTGGAAGGCAAACTATAAACTTTGGATGAATTTCATAAATGATTATAAAAATCGTGGAGGAAGAGTAACCGTAGGTACTGATGCAGGATTTATTTATGAGCTTTATGGTTTTTCTTATCCTCGTGAAATGGAGTTGTTACGTGAAGCAGGATTTCATCCATTAGAAGTTATAAAAGCAGCTACTTTAAATGGTGCTGAGGCACTAGGTATGGAAAAAGAAATAGGGTCAATTGAAGTTGGGAAATTAGCCGATTTTGTTATTGTAGAAGAAAATCCTTTAGAAAATCTTCAAACCCTTTATGGCACAGGCGCTATAAAACTAACTGACAACAATGAGGTTGTGCGTGTTGGCGGTGTGAAATATACCATTAAGGATGGCATTATTTATGACGCTAAAAAACTTTTGGATGATGTCAAAGAAATGGTAAAGAAAGAAAAGGAAAGCAAAGGTTATAAGTTAACCCAACCTGGTATTAAGAAATAGTGTGAGTAACACAGTTTTAAGAAAGAGGGGCTTTTAAAGGGTGCGAGTTCAAGAAATTCTTGCAAGCAATGTTTTGTGATTAGTTTTTGGCAAACACTTTAAAAGTGAGACCACCAATTAGGATTGTCTACTTTATTTGTTTTTTGCTTTTTAATATCAAATTCCAAATAGAGATAACGTTAGAGTTTAATTAAATAACCAATTATCAAACGGAATCTAAACTACCTTGACATTAAGGGTTTCTCGATGAAAGTCCATATAGAAATTCATATGTTGATCCGTACTTTTATTCCGTTTGGACGTTGGCAAAGCTTTTTTTATGGTCTGGGTTGAAAGCGATATCAATATAAGTACATAGAGTTTTCAATGAAATATTGATGTCAAATACTTAATGATATCTGATTGGAATTGCGGGAAAACTAATTGACGATATGAAGTTTTATAATTATGAGAAATCATTAATTATTGGATTTTTAATCTATTTTGTTTTCTTACAGATTAGATTGTTAAGTACTACTTTTGGTTTAATGACCAGCATAGAAAGCACTGACAATATTTTAAAAAATAAAAAACAAATCGAATTTATATAAAAATGACAAATAGGTACCTAGTTTAATATTCACAAAAGTGAATTTTTGAAATTAGGAGCCATTCAGATTTGAAAATCAATAAACCAAGATACTAACTAACCAATAATACATTATGCAGATTTACGAAGCCATTTCCATTGGACTATACATGTTATTAATGATTTCCATTGGAATTTATTCCTATCGAAAATCCACTTCAACGTCCGAGGAATTCTTAATAGGGGGACGGAAATTAGGACCCATGGTAACTGCTCTTTCTGCGGGTGCTGCAGATATGAGCGGATGGCTTTTGATGGGACTGCCTGGGGCGATGTACTTTACAGGATTGTCGAGTGCTTGGATAGCAATAGGTTTGACTATTGGGGCTTATCTCAATTATGTTTGGGTGGCACCTCGACTTAGAATTTATACTGAAGTTGCACAAAACGCCATTACACTCCCGGTATTTTTTGAGAATCGATACAAAGACAAGCAGCATATTTTAAAAATCACTTCGTCGATTTTTATTTTGATATTTTTTACACTTTATACTTCTGCCGGAATGGTTTCTGGTGGAAAATTATTTGAATCTGCGTTTGGAATGGATTATTTGACGGGTGTTTTTATCACAAGTCTGGTCGTTGTAATCTATACCTTTATAGGTGGTTTTTTAGCGGTAAGTTTAACCGACTTCATTCAAGGAACAATCATGGTTGTAGCCTTGTTGATTGTTCCAACCGTTGCCATTTTTGAAATTGGTGGAACGGCAGAAACGCTATCGCTCATTCAAAGCAAAGGAGGGGATTATTTAAGTCTGTTAACGGGCACAACCACCGTAGGAATACTCTCGCTCTTAGCTTGGGGATTGGGTTATTTTGGACAACCTCATATTTTGGTTCGTTTTATGGCCATCGATAAGCCTAAGGATTTAATCAAAGCCAAAAACATTGGAATTTCATGGATGGTTTTAACTGTCTTGGGTGCTTTAAGTATCGGTTTAGTTGGAATTGCATATTTAATCAAGTTTGATAATTCAACAATGCAAATTTTTGACGCCTCCAATCGAGAGGCCGAAACAATCTTCATCTATTTTGCAAGAGGTTTATTTCATCCACTTGTGGGCGGATTTCTTTTGTCAGCAATTTTGGCCGCCGTTATGAGTACCATTTCGTCTCAACTTTTGGTTACATCCAGTTCCTTGACTGAGGATATTTATAAAGCCTTTATAAAACCAAAAGCAAGTCCTAAAAACTTGTTAGTGGCCAGTCGTGCTTCTGTATTGATCGTTGCTTTAATTGCAGTATTACTGTCTTTACAGCCTCGTGATAGTATTTTAAACTTAGTCGGAAACGCTTGGGCTGGTTTTGGCGCTGCTTTTGGCCCATTGATCCTGCTTTCGCTCTTGTACAAAAAATCAAGTAAAGCGGGAGCACTTTCCGGAATGTTAGTTGGTGGACTGACGGTTCTGTTTTGGATTAATTTTGATCATCCCTTCAAGGATTGGTATGAGTTGATTCCTGGGTTTACTTTGTCGTTTATAACCCATATTGTTGTTTCAAGGTTTACATATAAACCAAATTTAATTATTGAGGCTGAGTTTGATGAAGTGGAGGAAATAAAGAAAGAGATGATGAAATAAATATAATTGTATTTAACTGTTTTTTAGCATGGATTTACATAGTTCCATGGAATAGAAGTAACTCTTATTCGTATGATGGTTTTGCTCAAGTTATGGCTCAAGAGTCCTTATTTACATGTTGCAGTAAACTATATACATTTTGGTGATGGAAGAGTTTGTTCGAATTTAAAGTGCTGTTTTTGGCCGATGAATACGAGTGGTATATTAAAAAATTGTATGAGTTGGAAGTGTAAGAGAGTTAGTTCATGTGTATGACTTCTAGAGGATTGATTGTTTTAAACGAGTTTGCAAGAGAATTCATTGAAAAAGCCTTTCATAAAACAAATCAATTTACAAAATACCACTATTATCCGAAAGTCTAAAATAAAAAGTGCCTGAGAATCCCTTATTTTTGTTTTTGCGAAAAAAAATAATTTTATGGGACTTTTCAGGCGAAACAAAAATATTAAAAAACTAGTTATTCGACAA
>NZ_JBDSLS010000197.1:0-5461 GCF_039916245.1 Gelidibacter sp. | reverse complement strand
TGGCAAAGTATCTGTCCAGATCCCAATTTATTATTTAAATCAGAAGGACTTTATAATTCCATTGAAGTTTCAAATCAAGAATTAATCAATTATCGCAAACAGCATTTAGGCAAAAGTTTAAGCCTCCAATATAAAGTGCCTATTAAAATGGTTCGTGGTGCTGGACAGTATCTCATGGATCAATTTGGTAGAATGTATTTGGACACCGTAAATAACGTCGCCCATGTGGGGCATGAACATTATGAGGTCGTCAAGGCGGGTCAAGAGCAAATGGCATTGATCAATACCAATTCGCGCTATCTGCACGACAATATTAATGATTTGGCCAAAGAACTTCTTGAAACCTTACCAGCAGAATTAAGCGTCCTACACTTTGTGAATTCAGGTAGTGAAGCCAATGAGTTGGCTATTCGCATGGTCAAAGCGGCCACGGGCGAACGCGATATTATTGCAAGCGAAGTCGGCTATCACGGCAATAGCAATATGTGTATCGATATCAGTTCCTATAAGTTTGACGGGAAGGGTGGAAGCGGCGCACCAGAGCATACTCATATTTTTCCTTTACCAGATGCCTATCGCGGTAAATATAGAGGCGACGCTGCCGGCGAAAAATACGCTGAAGAAGTCCAAAAACAAATCGATGTCGTTCACGAAAAGGGTCGCGGCGTCGGTGCCTTCATAATCGAGCCGATTATCAGTTGTGGTGGACAAATAGAATTACCACAAGGATTTTTAGCAAAAGCCTATAGCTTAATCAGAGCTGCTGGCGGCCTTTGTATTTCCGACGAAGTCCAAACAGGCTGCGGCAGAATGGGCGAAACGTTTTGGGGTTTTCAATTGCACGATGTCGTCCCTGATATTGTAACTATTGGTAAACCATTGGGGAATGGTCATCCATTGGCTGCGGTAGCTTGTACAAAAGAGGTTGCGGAAAAGTTCGCCAATGGCATGGAGTATTTCAACACGTTTGGAGGGAATCCCGTATCCTGTGCGATTGGCACTGAAGTGATTCGCACCGTAAAGAGAGAAAAACTACAAGAAAATGCCCTAAAAGTCGGCACGTTCTTGAAAACCGAACTCAATAAGTTGGCTGAGGAATTTCCGATAATCGGCGATGTTCGTGGACAAGGCTTATTTCTGGGTATTGAGTTGGTGGATGCGGCTATAAATCCATTGGCAGCACAAACCGATTACTTGGCCAATCGAATGAAAGACCACGGTATTTTGATGAGTACTGATGGCCCAGATCATAATGTGTTGAAAATTAAACCACCCATTGTTTTTTCTAATGAAAACGCAGAAGAGTTAATTTTTTATCTAAGAAAAATATTTGCTGAAGATTTCATGCAACTTTAAAATAATTATTATGAGATTAAGATTACTAACTATTATCCCTGTATTGTTCGTCATGGGGTGTAAAACGGCGCCACTTTCAGAAGTGCCAGAACAAACCTTTCATTATAATCACGAAATATTCGAAGACCATAAACTCGCCCCTCGCGCGACGTATTTCGGATTTGAAAATGCCGATCTAAAAGAAAAGGAACAGTCAAAACGGTTCATGAGTTTGAATGGTCCCTGGAAATTTAATTGGGTTAAAGATCCAAAACAACGGCTTACAACCTTTCATAACGTCGATTATGATGATTCTGATTGGAAAACCATTCCAGTGCCTGCCAATTGGGAAGTGGAAGGTTATGACCATCCGATTTATCTGGACGAACGCTATCCATTTACCACGCAATGGCCCGATGCGCCAAACGATTATAATCCGGTTGGCACTTACAGAAAGGAGATTACTTTAGATAAAGACTTTTTGTCTGAAGAAGTTATCTTGCATTTTGCGGGTGCAAAATCGGCGATGTATCTGTATTTAAATGGTGAATATATCGGCTATTCCCAAGGCAGTAAAACCCCGGCCGAATTTAATATTACCAAGTATTTAAAGGCAGGGAAAAATATATTGGCCTTACAAATGTTCCGTTGGAGCGATGCCAGTTATCTGGAAAGTCAGGATTTTTTACGCATGAGCGGGATTGAGCGCGAGGTGTATTTATATACGCAACCCAAAGTTTCCGTTTCCGATTACTACGCATATACCAATTTGGATGACACCTATCAAAACGGGATTTTCAGAAATACGGTTTCAGTAGTCAATCATTCGGATACTTCGGTTAAAAGAAAGGTTTTGGTCGAAGTTTTTGACGGTACTACTTCAAGATATAAGGATGCTGAAATTTTAGATATTGCTGCAAATGCTACTGCTGAATTGGTGTCTGAAAGTATGCTTGAAAAGGTCAAACAATGGTCGGCCGAACAGCCTAATCTCTACACCTTGAAAATCGTTTTAGAAGACGAAGCCAATCCAAATAACAATCAATATATCACACGGAAATTAGGTTTCAAAAGTGTTGAAATCAAAAATGCTCAAGTTTTAATTAACGGAAAAGCCATTTATATCCGCGGCGTAAATCGTCATGAAACCGATCCTTTTTCAGGGCATGTCGTGTCAAAAGAATCGATGGAAAAGGACATTCAGCTCATGAAACAAAATAATATTAATGCCGTGCGTTCGTCACATTATCCCAACGATCCGTATTGGTTGGAGTTGTGCGATACCTATGGTTTGTATGTGGTGGATGAAGCTAATATTGAAAGCCATCCCTTGGCCATTGATGAAAAAACGCAATTGGGTAACACCATGAGTTGGTTGCCAGCTCACGAAATGCGTACGCAACGCATGTATTATCGCGACCGGAATCATCCGTCCATTTATTCCTGGTCCTTAGGAAACGAAGCGGGCAGAGGCGAGATTTTCAGAACCACTTATAAATGGTTAAAAGCACATGACGACAATCGCATTGTGCAATACGAACCGGCAGGAAAAGAAGATTATACCGATCTGTATTGCCC
Source organism: Gelidibacter sp. (assembly GCF_039916245.1). Classification (GTDB taxonomy): domain Bacteria; phylum Bacteroidota; class Bacteroidia; order Flavobacteriales; family Flavobacteriaceae; genus Gelidibacter. The sequence continues at coordinate 2,548 of NZ_JBDSLS010000197.1, read as the reverse complement.
TATGTATCCGAAGCCGGAATATTTAATCAATCACGGCAAGTCCAATTCTGACAAACCTTCCATCATGATTGAATATGCACATGCCATGGGGAATTCAGTGGGGAATTTGCAAGATTACTGGGATATTATTGAAACCTATCCTAATCTTCAAGGCGGTTATATTTGGGATTGGGTAGATCAGGCTTTGGAGTATAAAGATGAAAATGGGAATCCATATTTGGCGTATGGTCATGATTACCATCCCGATTTGCCAACCGACGGGAATTTCCTAAATAACGGTCTGATAGATCCGTATCGCAATCCGCATCCGCATTTAACCGAAGTGAAAAAAGTGTATGAACCAGTGCAATTTCACTATTTAGGGAATGGCGTTGTAGAAATTATAAACAAGAATTTCTTTGTGGATTTTTCAGATAAAACCATGTCCTGGAAAATTTTAAAGGACGGCAAAGAAGTCTTCCAAGGCCAGAATATTGCCCTCGACGTCAATCCGCAAGAGACCAAAAAGATGACCTTGGAAAACTTTCCGAAGGCTCTGTCTTCTGGAGCTGAATATATCCTTCAAGTGAGTTTGATTCAAAAAGAAGATAAAAATCTAGTTCCTAAAGGACATGAAGTAGGTTGGGACGAATTTGTACTTCAGAAAGGCCAATTTGGCAGCACAGCTTCTTCTGATGGAGAGCCTGTTCAGGTAGTTGAAGGCAAAGATTTTTATACCATAAAAAACAAAGTTTTTGACTTTAATATCGATGCAAAGTCTGGCGAAATACAATCATGGACGCATCAAGGGAAACTCATTACCAATGAAGCCATTCGTCCTAACTTTTGGCGTGCACCAACCGATAATGATTTAGGAAATAATATGTTTAAATGGGCGAAAGTCTGGCAAGATGCGACCTACAATTATACTTCAAAGCTCGTTGAAAATCCAAGACAAGTTAAAGACGGTATCACTTATAAAGTGGCGTATGGCTTGCCCAACAATGAGGCCAACGTCATAATTAAATACACCGTCAAAACCGATGGAAGCCTAAACGTTGCTTATAGCTTTAAACCCAATCAAAAAGACCTTCCAAATCTGCCACGTTTAGGAATGTACATGACCTTGCCAAAAGACTTTACAGACATTTCTTGGTACGGAAAAGGCGAAACAGAAAGTTATTGGGATCGAAAAACAGGTGTAAAAACGGGAGTGTATTCCGGAAAAGTCGTTGACCATTTCGAGCGGTATCTGCGTCCACAAGAAACTGGGAATAAAACCGACGTGCGTTGGGTAAAGGTGTCTTCCGACAATTTGAATTTAAAAGCATCCAGCAACATTCTGCTCAATACCAGTGTGTGGCCATTTGCGATGTCAGAAATTGATTTTAACAGTGATGATGCGAGTGAATCAGCTTCTGGATTGGTGCCTGTGACTTCAAAACATGGCGCAGACATTAAAATTGGAGAAATAGTAACTTGGAACATTGATTACCTGCAAATGGGCGTTGGTGGCGATACCTCATGGGGACGCTTAGTGCATCCTGAATATACCATTCCAGCGAATAAGGTTTACGAATATTCATTTGAGATTAAACCTTATAATTAATTTTTAATAAACTCTAGCTGGGGAGAAAGTAAAGGGCTTTGGCCAAACCGTCCTTAGGATTGTGGTTTGGGCTAAAGCCCTTTGTTGTTATGCGTATTAATGCCCCGAGCTGAAGTTTGGGGTTATTTATTAGTGATCCTTGGCAATTAATAAGTTAGGAGTTTCAAGACGCGAATTTGAGATGAACAAGATGAATTTGCAGTGGAAGAGGAATTTTTAATATTGTGATAACATCCTTTTTTTAAGTTGGTCAAATTCATCTTCTGATAGTATTCCCTTTACTTTAAGATCATGGAGTTTTGTTAATTCGTCGGCAATAGATGATTTCGGGTTTTGACGACCATCAATTGTGCCTGCAAACTGTAGCGCTTGTTCTTGTATTTGTGATTGTCTATACTGATCTTGACATTTTGTTATCGTGTCTTTTAATAGTCTTGGTTTCTCAACCATCTTGTGGGTGGTTGAGCCCATTTCAGCGGCAGTTTGAATTTGAACATCGCCGTAACCAAAAACGCGTCCAATGAAGGGTTGATGGTATGAAACATTGTTTATTTTGTCTAATGGACTTTCTTTTGAATTTACCGAAAACACGCCGTATTCATCAATGATTCTTAAATTCGTTACAACCCAAATATTAGTTTGTCGGTCCATAAATTTGTAAGTGAACCATATGATCGTCAATGCAGTTCCAATATGACAAAATATGCCGTATGCTGTTTTAAAAGTTATCAAGGAGAGGGTTAAAAAGAGTAAAAACCAAATAAGCGGTTCAATTAATGTAAACCAATGTTTTCTTAAGGTCAAAACGACTTTTTCTTTTGTTTTAATTTCTGTTCTCATTTTGTTTTTAAATTGCCAATAATGTTTAAAGGTACTAGAAGTTGTGAGTTTTATTTGCGAACAATACAAATAGTCTCAGACCAATGGTTTATACAGTTTATTGGCAAATCGTTATTTTAC
>NZ_JBDSLS010000196.1:0-3404 GCF_039916245.1 Gelidibacter sp. | reverse complement strand
CTAATCCTCTTCCTCCTCAAAAATCACAATGTCGGCATCAAATTCCGCATCCTTAAACTCATCTCTACTGATCCAATATTCGGAGGTGGTCATGATATAAGAATTGTCTCCTGTGGGTTTTAATTCCCAAACAATATCTTCAGCCTCATCAAAAGCTTCTTTTCCTGCCAATTGTTCAGAGTATAGCCGTTTGATGACGTTGTTATTGGCCAAGGTTTTTTCAAGAACTTTTAAAACAACTTCTTTGGTCACATCATTATTTGGAGAAATTTCAAACTCAATGATGGTAGCTTTTGCGTTTGGAAATGTGCCATTGTAGGCTTTGTATAGCAATTGATTGATATTAAAAAGTTCATGGTGCAACGAAATATCGCGATATTCTTCTGATATCTTATCCAGTAGCATGTCATGCGACATCTGGTCGATTTGCCCTTCGTTTAGATGTTCGGACAATTTATAATCTAAAAGTATGGCTGCTGCTTCATGGCCTTCAAAATCAGAGATGGCCATAAAGAGAAGTTCTTTCAGTTCTTCAGGTTTTGAGTCTTTGCCATCTGGAAACCCGAAGCGTTCCAGAAGTTCGATATAATCGGCATTGGTCCATGCCTCTTTAAATTCTTCAACAGTTTTAACACTGTTAATAATGATATGATAGGTCATAGTTATTTCTTTTTTAATTCAAATAAATCTGTTCTGCGATCCTTTAAATTTCTGACACTTCCAAATTGGTTCAACTCTCTTAAAAGGTCAATATCCACATCCGCAATTAGGATCATTTCAGCGTTTGGTGTAGCTTCTGCCTTGATTCCGTTAGTTGGAAAGGCAAAGTCACAAGGTGTAAATACCATAGATTGTGCGTATTGAATGTCCATGTTTTCAACATTTGGCAAATTGCCCACACTTCCTGCTATGGCAACATAACATTCATTTTCAATGGCTCTCGCCTGTGCACAATGGCGCACACGCGAAAACCCGTTTTGGGTATCGGTTAAAAACGGTACGAATAGGATGTCCATACCTTCATCGGCCAAGATTCGGCTCAATTCAGGAAACTCAACATCATAGCAAATGAGCACGCCTATTTTGCCACAATCTGTATCAAATGTTTGGAGTTTTTTGCCACCGACCATGCCCCATACTTTGGCTTCATCTGGCGTGATGTGCAGTTTTTCAAAACGTTCGGTACTCCCATCACGTCGACATAAATACCCCACATTATAAAGTTTATTGTCGACCATCTCAGGCATACTGCCGGTAATGATGTTGATGTTATACGAAATGGCCAATTTTGAAAATCGTTGTACCATTTCTTCGGTATGTTTTGCCAATTCCCGGATGGCTTCAGCGGTCGATAAATGATTGGTTCCTGCCATTAAAGGCGCATTGAAAAATTCTGGAAACAAAGCAAAATCACTGCGATATCCTGAAACGGAATCAATAAAAAACTCTGCTTGCTGCATCATTTCGTCCATATCTTTATACAATCGCATTTGCCATTGTACCAAGCCTAAACGGACAATCTTTTTGATAGCTGTGGCTTTTTTTGACTTTTTCTCGTAATAGATATTGTCCCATTCCAACAGCACGGCATAATCCTTAGATGACGCATCACCTTCCAAATAATTTTTTAGAATTCTGGTGGGATGAAAATCATTGGAGATTTGAAAGTTAAGCACCGGATCATGGATTTCCTTACGACGTACCTTGTCGATATATTCTTTAGGCGATAACTTGTCGGCATATTTATGATAGTTGGGAATACGGCCACCAAAGGCCAGACCTCTTAAGTTTAAACGTTCGCACAATTCTTTTCGGTAATCGTATAGTCGGCGGCCCAAACGCAAACCTCTATACTCTGGTTTGATAAACACATCAATGCCATAAATGACATCTCCATCATTGGTATGCGTGCTAAAAGTGTAATCGCCAGTAATGTCTTTATAGGTATGGTTGTCCTCAAATGTGTTATAATCCACAATGATGCTTAAGGCGCATCCTGCAATATGCCCATTGATTTTAATGACCACTTGGCCTTCGGGAAATTTATCGATCAGTTTCTTAATTTGACCTTCGCGCCAGAAAGCATCTGGCATAGTGGTATAGGACGCAATCATGGCCTCCTTAAGCTCCTGGTAATCTTCCAGGTTTAAATATTTTAATTCGATATTATCAATGTCTTCCATGGTGTCATTCAATTTTTGTTGATCTTTTGAGTAGCGATAATCAGAGAGATTATCAATTTTAAAAATACTATTTTAAGGCTTTGATGCCTTCATAAGCGACAATGGCAACTGCATTGGCAAGGTTTAAACTGCGTACATGGTCACTGAACAATGGGATTTTATACAACTGTTCTTTATGTGCTTCAATAATGTCTTTGGATAAGCCAACCGATTCCTTTCCGAATACCAAAAAGAGATTCTCTTCAAAAGGAATATCCCAATAATCCTTATCGCCATGACTGGATAAAAAAGCCATTTTCTTGTCTTGATGCTGTTCGAAAAACTCGGCTGCATTTTCATAGGTGGTAATATGGACATGTGGCCAATAATCCAGTCCGGCGCGTTTAAGTCGTGCATCAGTGATTTCAAATCCGAAAGGTTTTACCAAATGCAAATGGGAACCAGAAGCTAGGGCCAATCGGCCAATATTACCGGTATTATTTGGGATTTCGGGTTCGATTAGTACAATGTTTAAGGGCATATGGTTGATTTAATTAGAATTGTTTTATAGGGGTTAAATATGTTTTTGATGAAATTCATAAACCAAAAAGAAACCTACTCGTAAAGATATGAATAGGTTTCTTTTTGAAATACGTGAAAATTAAATTTTAGATATATTATTCTTTATAGTTTTTTTCTCGATGACTCTCATGATTTCCGCTTCATTTTTATGAAACGAGAAGTTACGGAAAATCGCCGTGATTTTTATTAAGATTGTCTTAAAGTTTAGGGCGGAGGTTGCCCTTCAATGGTTTTACGGCTTTAAAAATTGGTCGATATAACTGTTTATTTTGCCCGTGCCTTCCGTATTTAGATGCTTAATAAATGCACTGCCTATAATAGCGCCTTTGGCATATTTGGTAGCCTGTGTAAAAGTTTCATGGTCAGAAATCCCAAAACCGATTACTTGGGGATTTTTCAAGTTCATATCGGCAATACGCTTGAAATAATCTGTTTGTTGATTTCCAAATCCAGAGCTGCTTCCTGTAACACTGGCGCTGCTTACCATATAGATAAAGCCATTGGATATGGAATCAATATAGCGTACCCGTTCATCAGGCGTTTGTGGTGTAATTAAAAATACATTGATAATGCCATACTTTTCAAATAGGGATTTGTACTGGTCATCATAGACATCCACAGGTAAATCGGGGATAATAAGTCCGTCGACACCAACCTCTG
>NZ_JBDSLS010000195.1:0-37311 GCF_039916245.1 Gelidibacter sp. | reverse complement strand
TTAGGTAAGACTTCAAAAAGATTGGTAAATGAATACACTAAAGCGGCTAAAAAAAACTGTTGATCAAGATGTAAATCTTCAAAAGAAGCCTTTTTTAATTTGTCCTGACCTTTTACAATTTCTAATTCATCTTTGCAGCAGGACTTCTTTTCTAAAGAAATTTTAGAAACCGCTTCCATATCCATTCCGCAGGTAATCGCCTTTGTAAAAATGGCGACATCGATTAATGTATCTCCACAAAAATGCTTTTCCATAGTAAATGAAAGTGTGGACAATAGCACTAAAAATGCCATGGCTACGGAAAAAACTTTATGAAGGTTTTTTTGATACATCACTGCAAAAATACAAAAATTCGGTTTGAATTAAGCATATTAAAAAAACCTTAATTTTTTTTCAGTTTGTGATAATAAAATGCTGGTAACAACAATAACAATAGCAAGGGCTGGATTAAAAATCGTCTAATATTGAAAAAGATGTAATAATCTTCCTGTTTTGGATTAATCACAAAATACAAGAACACTGGCAACAGTAATAAAAACGCAACGACGTAAATAAAAGTTGAAAATTTGACCACACTGCTATCGTTGAAGAAAATAAAAATAATCCCTAATGAAAATAGTGAATTAAGAAAATATCTCAGTGCCGTAAATAGTGTGAGCTTAAAAACTTCACGACGTGGATTGTCAATATAGAGATAGTCGTTTTTAAAAAATGTAAGATAGGGATCGTAGAATAATTCGTTTTCAAAAGCGCGAATCAAGATCAATAATCCGAAAAGCACCAGCAACCCCATCATTTTTACAATATTACTCATTTAACGAACTTAAGCTTGAAAACCGATTGACCCAAAACATCCAAAGCAAAAAAACCATTCCGTAAATAATCAATGGAAAGATAACCGTATGTAACTCTTCACTCCGCCAAGGATAATGATATAATCCCACTGACAAAATCGCAATTCGGAATATATTTACGATGTAAATAAGTATGCTGCCTGCTAAAATATAGAAAAACGTCGTTTTAGCTTTTCCAGCGAATGCGATGATGAATGAGATAAATAAAATAATAACACTCATGGCGTTACAGCCTTCAATAATGCGTGCTACAAATTCACCATTAACAATAAGCTTCATTGAAGGTTCATCGGGATGCTTTTCTATTCGGGAAGCATAACCAAACGCATGCAATAAAGAATCCGTTTGTTTGGCTACTAAATTGGTAAGGTAATCTGGATAATATGTTGATCCATCCGAAGAGTCCAAATACACTTTATACACAAAAGTCAAAATAGCATAGACGACTAAAAACGTCAAGATAAACTTAATAACAGATTTATATTTTATGATAAGATCCTTCAAAAATGCAAGTTTTATGTACGTTGTTAAAAATATACAAAAACGAGAATTGAAGCGATAGATATTGAATACTTTTACCAAAAACTTTTGAACAATGAATCTAGAACAACTTAAACCTCAAATAATTTCGATAATTTCTAAAAAGAACCATACCGTTGATGAGCGTTTGCTTTCAATTTGTGAAGTGCTTGAAGCTAACGTTCCTTATTACAATTGGGTAGGCTTTTATTTTAGAAATGGCGACAAGGAAGAATTAAAATTAGGCCCTTATGTTGGTGAACCAACGGATCACACGATAATTCCTTTTGGAAAAGGCATTTGTGGACAGGTCGCCGTGAGCAATCAGAATTTTGTAGTTCCGGATGTTTCTGCACAGGACAATTATATCGCTTGTAGCATTACGGTCAAGTCAGAAATTGTAATTCCTATTTTTGTGAATGGCGAAAACATAGGTCAAATTGATATTGACTCCAACACGATTGATCCGTTTACTGAAAAAGACGAACGATTTTTAGAGTTTGTTTGTGCGCAAGTTGCTACGATACTTGCGTAAACTCCAATGTGAAAATTCCAAATTCCAATAACTCACTGCGGGTGTTAGAATTTGGATTTTATTTTTTTGTGATTTTCTAAATGCAGAGTATCAAACCTCTCAGGTTTTCAAAACCTGAGAGGTTTTTTAGTTCCTATAAATAGTTAGACGATTAGTGCGCAAGATTTATCTAAACTATTGGAATTTGGATTTTGTTTTTTTGAAATTTTCAGCTCTACCTTACATTCCCGTTCTAATGGCTTCAACAGGATCGAGCCGTGCTGCTGAAATAGCAGGAATCACGCCAGAGATCAATCCAATGATGGTAGAAAGTACAAACCCTAAAAACATATTACCGGCAGAAAGTACAAATTCGAAATCGCCCGTAAACTGAGAGGCAATTAACGACACAATCCACACAAAAAACAGTCCAATAAGTCCGCCAATAACCGCTAAAATCACAGCTTCAAATAAAAACTGAAATAAGATGAACCTGTTTTTTGCACCCAAGGATTTCTGAATACCTATTAAATTGGTGCGTTCCTTTACGCTCACAAACATGATATTCGCAATTCCGAACCCGCCGACCAATAAAGAGAAACCACTAATAATCCATCCCATAATATTCATGGTGCCAATAATACCATCAATAGCATCAGTAAAACCAGACATCTTGTTAACGAAAAAGTTATCAGGCTCGCCTGCCTTTAATCCTCTATAAACTCTAAATTTCTGTTTCAAAACGCCTTCAAAAGCCCCCATATCCACACCTTTTTCGGGTTTTATAATAACTGCCCCAGGAATACCATCAACACCACCCGTTTGAAAACGTCTGACAAAATTTGCAGGTACAAAAGCTTTGTCATCCGAACTATCGCCAAGACCTGAACCCATTTTTTTAATAACCCCTATCACGGTCAGTTTTCGACCATAAGCCCTAATTTGTTTTCCTATCGGATTTGCATTTCCAAATAGGTTTTCGGCAATGGAATGGCCTAAAACAATGACTGGCGAACCGTTAATGGATTCTGATTCGGTATAAAATCGCCCCTCTTCAATCTTTACGTTCTCAATGTCATAAATTTCATTGGACACTGGAGTAATATTGACGCCCGAGAGGGTTTCTGCACCATAACGGACCGTTTGTGGACTTCCAAAAATCACATAGGCCGACGCCGCAATGTCTGGCACATTTCGTCTTATAAAATCAAAGTCGCTATATTCCGTTTGCGGAAAATTATCGCGTTGCCATCGGGGAACATTAGTTGGTCCAAAAGAATACTTAGTTAAATACATCGTGTTTTTATCCAATCCTGACAGTTGATCCTTGATATTTCTGTCCAAAGAATCGACTGCCGCCAAAACTGCAATAATGGAAAAAATACCGATCGTGACGCCCAATAAGGATAAAAACGTGCGCAGTTTATTGTTGGTAAGTGCGTTTATGGCGAATGAAAAACTTTCTTTAAATAAGCGTAGGTAAAGCAGCATCTATTTTTGGTGGTTTTAAAACGATTTTAAAGATAGGACGTATTTAACAGTTTTTTGTTACAAAAAACATAAATAAACTGAGTCTTGTTACCTTAAATTGTCTTTAAGAATATGTACTTTTGCGCTTTAAAAATTCGCATTTCATTAAATTTTTATTTTTCCATCGCATTCATTGAAAAATGAGGCCAAAACAAACACACAACACCATGCACAACAAAACCATTTCATCTGCATTAATTTCTGTTTTCAGTAAAGACGGATTAGAACCTATTGTTAAAGAATTAAACCAGTTAGGCGTTACCATATACTCCACTGGCGGCACTGAAAGTTTCATCAAGGATTTAGGCATCAAAGTCATTCCTGTGGAAGAGGTCACCACCTACCCATCTATTTTGGGCGGTCGTGTTAAAACGTTGCATCCAAAAGTTTTTGGAGGGATTTTGAACCGTCAGGATAATGCAAAGGATATCGCAGAATTGGCAGAATTTTCAATCCCACAAATTGATTTGGTTGTTGTGGATTTATATCCGTTTGAAAAAACCGTGGCTTCTGATTCAAGTCATGAAGATATTATTGAAAAAATAGATATTGGAGGCATTTCTTTAATTAGAGCGGCTGCCAAAAATTATGCTGATGTGATTTGTGTGTCTTCTGTGGACGATTATGCAGAATTCTTGGAATTATTAATAGCTAAAAAGGGAGAAACTTCAGATGCAGACAGAAAGCGTTTTGCGGGGAAAGCCTTTAATGTGTCTTCACATTACGATACGGCTATTTTTAATTATTTCAACAAAGAGAACGTAGAAACAGTTTTAAAAATCAGTGAAACTAATGGAAAAGAATTGCGTTATGGCGAAAACCCACATCAAAAAGGCTATTTCTTTGGAGATTTTGACGCGATGTTCGACCAACTTCATGGTAAGGAATTGAGCTACAACAATCTTTTGGACGTAGATGCGGCAGTGAATTTGATGAATGAGTTTAAAGATGAAGCGCCAACCTTCGCTATTTTAAAACACAACAATGCTTGCGGATTTGCGCAAAGAGAAACTTTACACCAAGCGTATCTTGATGCATTGGCTGGCGATCCTGTTTCTGCTTTTGGTGGTGTTTTAATTGCAAATACGGAGATTGACAAAGCCACGGCCGAAGAGATCCACAATTTGTTTTGTGAAGTAGTTATAGCACCAAGCTTTTCTGCGGAAGCGAAAGAACTATTAGAAGGCAAGAAAAACAGAATCCTTTTAATTCAAAAAGATATCGCACTTCCACAAACAAGTGTAAGAACTTGTTTGAATGGCATTTTAGTTCAGGACAAAGATAATATCACAGATGCTTTAACTGATTTAAGCTATGCGACCAACAATAAACCGTCTAAAAACGAGTTAGATGATTTGATATTTGCCTCCAAAATTTGCAAGCATACCAAATCAAACACTATCGTATTGGCAAAAAACAAACAATTGTTTGCCAGCGGAACCGGACAAACCAGTCGTGTGGATGCCCTTAACCAAGCCATCCATAAAGCACAAACTTTTAATTTTGACTTGAAAGGCGCCGTGATGGCGAGTGATGCTTTTTTCCCATTTCCTGATTGTGTGGAAATTGCGAAAGATGCGGGTATTACTGCTGTAATCCAACCAGGAGGCTCTATTAAAGATGAATTGAGTATCGATTATTGCAACGCTAATAACGTATCAATGGTATTTACTGGAACGCGTCATTTTAAGCATTAAATCGCAAAAATTACAATAAGACGCCGTCTAAAGGCTATAAAAATACGTATGTAATAAACGCTTTGATAGTTATGAAGTTTTATTACATTTACAACAATATCAAAAAAAAAAAACGAATATAAACCTAAATAATCAATAACATACATGGGATTTTTTGACTTCTTAACAGAGGAAATAGCCATAGATTTAGGGACTGCAAACACCTTAATTATTCACAATGATAAAGTAGTTGTCGATAGTCCTTCAATAGTTGCAAGAGACCGAATTTCAGGAAAAATAATTGCTGTTGGTAAAGAAGCCAATCTGATGCAAGGTAAAACGCATGAAAACATTAAAACAATACGGCCATTAAAAGATGGGGTTATTGCCGATTTTGATGCTTCTGAACAAATGATCAATATGTTCATAAAGAATATCCCTGCCTTAAAAAAGCGTTTTTTCACCCCTGCGCTGCGCATGGTGGTTTGTATTCCGTCAGGGATTACTGAGGTTGAGATGCGTGCGGTAAAAGAATCTTGTGAGCGTGTTAACGGTAAAGAAGTGTATTTAATCCATGAGCCAATGGCTGCAGCTATTGGTATTGGTATTGACATCATGCAACCAAAAGGAAACATGATTGTAGATATAGGAGGTGGTACTACTGAAATTGCAGTGATCGCTCTTGGTGGAATTGTATGTGACAAATCAGTTAAAGTAGCTGGTGATGTCTTTACAAATGACATCGTATACTATATGCGTACGCAACACAACTTATATGTGGGAGAACGCACCGCGGAAAAAATTAAAATTCAAATTGGTGCTGCAACTGAAGATTTAGAGCTACCTCCAGAAGAAATGAGCGTTCAAGGACGTGACCTTTTAACAGGAAAACCTAAGCAAGTTCAAATTTCGTATCGCGAAATTGCAAAAGCACTTGATAAATCTATTTTGCGTATTGAGGATTCTGTTATGGAAACTTTATCACAGACGCCGCCAGAATTAGCTGCTGATATTTACAACACCGGAATTTATCTTGCTGGTGGTGGCTCTATGCTTAGAGGTCTGGACAAACGTTTGTCACAAAAAACAGATTTACCTGTTTATATTGCTGAAGATCCCTTAAGGGCAGTTGTTAGAGGAACGGGAATTGTATTGAAAAATCTTCCTAAATTCAAAAGTATCTTGATAAAATAGTTAAGTCCCAATGCAACAAATCATAAACTTTGTACTTAGGAACAAAACTTTTCTTGTGTTTTTGTTGCTTTTTGGCTTGTCTCTGTTTTTCACGATTCAATCACACTCCTATCACAAAAGTAAGTTTATTAACTCGTCCAATGTAGTTACAGGGAGGGTTTACCAAACGGCCAACAGCATTGGGAAATACTTTAATTTGGGTAAAGAAAACAAAGCTTTATTAGAAGAGAACCGCATGTTAAAATCCATAGTTCATAATATGGATGTGGATACCCTGAAGGACATTCTAAAAGATAGTCTCAAATTAAACCAGCATTTCAAATTTAGAACTGCCGATGTTTATAAAAACAGTTATTCCCAGTCCACCAATTATTTGACCATCAATAAAGGCGCCAAGGATAGTATTAAAATAGATCATGGTGTGATTACCTCAAAAGGAATTGTTGGTATTATCGAAAATACCTCGCAAAATTTCGCTTCAGTGCTATCGATTTTAAACACCCGTAGCCGTATCAATGCCCAATTAAAAAAGACCAATCATATTGGTTCTTTGGTTTGGAATACAGAATCGGCGGAATTCGCACAACTCATCGACCTTTCAAAATTTGCACCAGTTGCCATTGGCGATACTATTATTACTGGAGGACAATCCACGATTTTCCCAAAAGGCATATTAATAGGCACGATTAATTCTTACAAGCTCGATACTGGAGGCGATACGTATATCGTAAACGTAAAATTGTTTAATGATATGACCAATATTGGTCATGTTTATGTGATTGAAAACTTACAGGCTGAAGAAATAAAATCACTACAAAAAACAAAAGATGACTAAGGCAACGCTCAATATAGCCGCAAGGTTTATCATTTTGGTTTTGGTACAAGTATTGATCTTTAACCATATCGATTTTTTGGGTTATATCAATCCCTATATTTACATTCTTTTCATTCTATTATATCCAGCAAATAACGACCGAACTTTATTTGTTTTTTTAGCATTTTTATTGGGTTTAAGTGTGGATGTGTTCTCCGACTCTGGAGGAGTTCATGCTGCAGCCTGTGTAACCGCAGCATATATTAGACCGGTGTTTTTGAAGTTTTCTTTTGGAACGGTATATGACTATCAATCCATAAAATTCGATCAAATGGATTTCGGAAGTAAATTGACCTATTTTTCAGCGATGGTGGTCGTCCATCATCTAATTATGTTTTCCTTAGAAATTTTTAACATTTCTAAAATATTGTTAATTCTTGAAAAAACGCTATTCTCAGGAATTTTTACCATTATACTTTGTTTAATTATTTCAATTCTTTTCAGTAAAAAACGTAAATGAGAAAATTACTACTCCTTTCAGTAATCGTTGTTGTAGGTTTGGTTTTTATTGCACGCTTATTTTATTTACAAGTGTACGATGAAGATCCATATAGCCTGTATGATGACAACGCCATCCGAAAGGTTTACGATTACCCAAAACGCGGTTACGTTTATGATCGAAATGGCAAATTACTGGTCGCCAATCAGCCCTCTTATGATGTGATGTTCATCCCTCGTGAAGTCAAAGAGATGGATACCCTGGAGTTTTGCAATCTTTTAAAAATCACCAAGGAAGATTTTATCAAATTCTATGATAAAGCATATCGCTATTCCCCACGACTACCATCTGTTTTTATTCCGCAACTTTCAAGAATTGAATATGCCGTTTTACAGGAAAAAATCAGGAAGTATGAAGGGTTCTATATCCAAAAACGTTCTTTAAGAGATTATCAAACCAATATTGGCGCGAACGTTTTAGGAGATATTGGTGAAGTCAACAACTATATTATCGAAAACGATCCGTACTATAAAAGTGGAGATTTAATAGGTAAACAAGGCGTTGAACTTTCCTATGAGGAAGTACTGCGAGGTGTAAAAGGAATCAAATTCATTCAAAAGGATAGGTTCAACAGAGATATTGGTCCTTATAAAGACGGGATTCATGACACCTTACCGGTTCCAGGTAAAGACATCAGCATTACGATTGATTCTGAACTACAAAAATATGGTGAACTCTTGATGACCCATAAACATGGCGGTATCATTGCCATAGAGCCAAGTTCTGGTGAGATTCTGGCCATGGTTTCGGCACCAACCTACAATCCTAATTTATTGGTGGGAAGACAACGCTCAAGGAATTTTTCTAAGTTATATACCGATACTATTGCAAAACCACTTTTTGATCGAAGTTTAAAGGCGCAATACCCTCCTGGTTCTCCTTTTAAAGTGCTCAGTGCTTTAATTGGTCTTCAGGAAAAAGTAGTGACCACACAAGATCAATTTACGTGTAGACATGGTTATTACCTTGGAAACAGAAGGTTGACAGGATGTCACAGCCATGCGAGCCCCTTATCCATGAATACCGGTATCGCACAATCCTGTAACGCTTATTTTGTCAATGTCTATAGACGCGTCATTGACAAATACGACAAACCAAGTGAAGGCATGGATGTATGGAGCAACCACGTCAAAAGTTTTGGATTGGGCGAATATTTGGGTTACGACCTTAAGATTGGAAATAAAGGTCGTATTCCTGATGGTGCGTTTTATGACAAATGGTACGGTAAAAACAGATGGTCGTCAACCTACAACATTTCTAATTCCATTGGACAGGGTGAAGTTGAAGCAACTCCTATTCAATTAGCAAATATGGTAGCGGCGATAAGTAATCGCGGGTTTTACTATACCCCTCACATCATTAAAAGAATTGAGGGACAAGACATTGATGCAAAATATACAACCCCTAATTACACTACCATTAATAAAGAACATTTTGAACCTATAGTGCAGGGCATGTTCGATGCCTATAATGTAGGAACAGCTGCTTCACTTCGGATACCTGGAATTGATATTTGTGGTAAAACCGGGACTGCTGAAAATTTCATGAGAATAGATGGCAAGCGCACGCAATTGACCGACCATTCGATCTTTGTGGCTTTCGCACCTAAAGACAATCCGAAAATTGCCATTGCCGTTTTTGTTGAAAATGGTTATTGGGGAAGTCGATTTGCAGGCCGTATTGCCAGTTTGATGATTGAAAAGTATATTAAGGGTGAGGTGACGATGACCTCTATGGAAAATTGGATTTTAACCCATAGTTTGGAGCATGAATACATAAAACCGTATTCTGGTAAACCATTTGGGATTAACCGTGAATCTGCTTTACAAGTCATTGATAAAATAAAGATGGATACCACCACGAATCTTATTAACGCGCCATCACCATTTAAGCTAGACTAAATGCAAAGAGATCATAGAGGTTTAAATTTTGATTGGATTACCATTGCATTATTTCTACTGCTTGTTGGTTTTGGATGGCTCAACATCATGTCTGCTTCCCATTCTGGGAGTATTGAAAGCTATTTTGATATGAGCCAACCTTATGGGAAACAGTCTGTATTTATTATTTTTACTTTTGTTTTAATTGTTCTCATTCTGGCTTTGGACGCTAAGTTTTACGAACGTTTTGCCAGTGTTATCTATATTATTTCGATCCTATCGCTGATTGGGCTATTTATTTTTGGAAAAACCGTAAGTGGCGCCACGGCGTGGTACGGTATAGGCGGAATGACGCTTCAGCCCAGTGAGTTCGCTAAGTTCGCGACCTCTTTAGCGGTCGCAAAATACATGAGTGACCTTCAAACCAATATGAAGACCTTTAAGGATCAACTTAAAGCCTTGGGTATTATCGTGATTCCTGCCTTATTGATCTTATTACAAAATGACGCTGGAAGTACAGTAGTTTATGCCGCCTTCTTTTTTGTTTTTTACAGAGAAGGTTTACAACAAATTTATCTGGTCATTGCTGTTTTTTTAATTATGCTAGCCATATTAGCGCTCAAATTTAATGTGGTTACTGCGGTTGGGGTTGCCGGAATTTTAATCTTTGCCCATCACTTTTTTGGACAGAAGAAACGTCCGCAAATTTTTCAACCCATCGCCATTCTATTGGCATGTGTTGCCGTTTCTTTTGGAGTTAAGTATTTCTATAATAATATTCTTCAATTCCATCAAAAAGACAGAATAAGCCTTTGGTTGCGTTTGGAAACCGATCCTACAGCGCTTCATGAAATGAAACAAACCATCCTTTATAACCTTCATGAATCAGAGAAAGCAATAAGCTCTGGAGGATTGACAGGAAAAGGATTTATGCAAGGTACTCGAACCACTGGAAAATTTGTGCCCGAACAGCATACCGACTACATCTTTAGTACTGTTGGAGAGGAATGGGGATTTATGGGAAGTGCCCTAGTCGTAATTCTATTTGTATGCCTGTTGCTTCGCATCCTGTATTTGGCTGAACTACAAAAATCACAATTCAGTAGAGTCTATGGTTATTGTGTTGCCTCAATCTTATTTGCCCATTTCATGATCAACGTGGGCATGGTGATGGGCCTGATTCCCACAATTGGAATTCCACTACCGTTCTTCAGTTATGGAGGTTCCGCACTTTGGGCGTTTACGATTTTGCTGTTTATTTTTGTGAAGTTGGATTCGAATCGGATTAATGAGTGGTAATTTTTAAATTACAAATTCAAAGTATCAAATTCCATTTAATCAATTTGCGGTAATTCAATTTTAGACAAAGACCTATTTCGCAGAAGTTTTACAATAAACATTTTCTCTCGCAGAGACGCAAAGTTATAATTAGTCAAATTTGATTTATAAATAAGCCTGAAAAGATCAGTGAACATCTGCAGAAATCAGCGTCATCTGTGCTCTATTGAATACTAGGAATTGTTTTATTGAAACTTATAAATCAATTCCGTGTCAATCCGTGAAATCCGTGTCTATACCAAAGAATGCTATTACGCAAAGTTCCGCAAAGGAAAATACAAAGGTTCACATAGCTTTATTTTATCAACGGTAGATAATAAATGAGACCCGTTTCAATTCTAAAATAAAAAATCTCAGATTAATAATTTAACCTGAGATTTTAAAATTTATAGCGATTATAAAACAATTCCACTACAGAATGTTATCAACTTAACGCAACAAACCCTACTTCAAGCTCGCCAAACTCGATTTAATCGTTTCAATTTTAGCTAAAGCATCAGCTTCTTTATTGCGCTCGTTTTTCAAAACCTGTTCTGGTGCATTGTTTACAAATCGCTCGTTTGCCAATTTGCTTTGCACCGATTTTAAGAAACCTTCAGTGTATTTTAATTCGTCATTTAATTTCTTGATTTCTTCTTCTACGTTAATAGCGCCAGAAATAGGAATAAAATATTCATTGGAATGGACTCTAAAACTTAGGGCTCCATCGACGGCTTCAGTAACAGATTCCATTTTTGAAATATTCCCCATCTTTTCGATGACCGAATTATAACGTTCAGAAAGATTGTCATTATTGATGACCGACAATTCAATACTGTCTTTAAAAGAAATGTTTTTATCTTTCCTGATGGTTCTAATTCCTGAAACCACTTCTTTTACCATTTCAAAATCAGAAATCAATTGGGCATCAAAAGATTCAATTTTTGGATATTTTGCAACAATCAAAGCTTCTTCAGGCGTTCGTTCTGCAATAAAATGCCAAATTTCTTCGGTTAAAAATGGCATGAATGGATGAAGAATCTTTAAGTTAGATTCAAAGATTTCAATCACACTTTTAAATGTTTTCGAATCGATAGGCTGCTGGTATTCCGGTTTGATCATTTCTAATAACCACGAGCAGAAATCATCCCAAATCAATTTGTAAATTCCCATTAAGGCATCAGACAATCTGTATTTGCTATAATGATCTTCTATTTCAACCAAAGCTTGTTGAAACTTGGATTGGTACCATTCTACTGCTATTTTTGAAGCCTCGGGTTGTTCAATGTCTGCAACTTCCCATCCGGTAACCAATCTGAAGGCATTCCATATTTTATTGGAAAAACCTTTACCTTGGTTACATAAGTCTTCATCAAACATCAAATCATTTCCCGCGGCAGAGCTTAACAACAAACCGACACGAACGCCGTCAGCGCCATAATCTTCGATCAGCTTTAAAGCATCAGGAGAATTCCCTAAGGATTTACTCATTTTTCGACGTTGTTTATCACGCACTAATCCGGTAAGATATACATTTGAAAACGGTTTTTCGTCTCTATATTCATAGCCAGCGATAATCATACGGGCTACCCAAAAGAATAAAATATCGGGACCTGTTACCAAGTCATTGGTGGGATAATAATATTCAATTTCAGGATTATCCGGATTACGAATCCCGTCAAAAACACTGATTGGCCATAACCAAGAAGAAAACCAAGTATCTAGAGCATCTTTATCTTGAGTTAAATCGTCTAACGTCAGTTGTGGATTATTTAATTTTTCTTGAGCTAACTTTAAAGCTTCGTCACGACTTTCTGCAACTACAAAATCCTCTTTTCCATCGCCATAGAAATAAGCAGGAATTTGCTGTCCCCAAAGTAATTGACGGGAAATATTCCAATCGCGAATATTTTCCATCCAATGGCGATAGGTATTGTTGAACCGTTTCGGAAACAATTTTACTTCTTCATCTTCCAAAACCGCTTTAATGGCAGGTTTTACCAAATCTTCCATTTTCAAAAACCATTGATCCGAAAGTCTAGGCTCAATAACGGCCTTGGTTCGTTCACTGGTTCCAACCTTATGTAGGATGTCTTCAGTTTTTACAAGAATGCCCAAATCCTTCAATTCTTGGGTCACATCTTTACGGGCCACTACTCTATCTTTTCCTTGATGATGCAGACCAAAACTATTCAAGGAAGCATCGTCATTTAGGATATCGACAACTTGCAAATTGTGTCTGTCGCCAATGGCCTTATCATTAACATCGTGCGCCGGAGTGATTTTTAAACATCCTGTACCAAATTCCATATCCACATAATCATCGGCTATGATAGGCACAATTCGGTTGCAAATAGGCACAATCACGTTTTTACCAATAAGATGTTGAAAACGCTCATCGTTAGGATTCACACAAATTGCTGTATCTCCCAATATAGTTTCAGGACGAGTGGTTGCAATCGTAACAAAATCATCTTGATTTTCAATTTGATATTTGACATAATATAACTTGTCGGTTCGCTCCACGTGAATCACT
Organism: Gelidibacter sp.; assembly: GCF_039916245.1. Classification (GTDB taxonomy): domain Bacteria; phylum Bacteroidota; class Bacteroidia; order Flavobacteriales; family Flavobacteriaceae; genus Gelidibacter. Next base: position 23,918 of record NZ_JBDSLS010000195.1, on the reverse strand, counting down.
TCTTCATCTGACAAGGTCGTTTTGGCTTCTGGATCCCAATTGACCATTCGGAAACCACGATATATTAAGCCTTTGTTATATAAATCCACAAAAACCTTGATGACGGATTCGCTCATGTCGTCATCCATGGTAAATTTCGTACGATCCCAATCACAAGAGCAGCCTAACTTCTTCAATTGCTCTAAAATCACACCACCATACTCGTGGGTCCAATCCCAAGCATGGCTTAAGAATTCTTCACGTGACAATGTATTTTTATCAATGCCTTGTTCTTTTAACTTGGCCACTACTTTTGCTTCCGTCGCAATTGATGCATGATCCGTTCCCGGCACCCAACACGCGTTTTTACCTTGCAAACGTGCGCGACGAATGAGCACATCTTGAATGGTATTATTCAACATATGACCCATGTGTAAAACTCCTGTAACATTAGGGGGTGGAATGACAATGGTATAGGGCTCTCGTTCATCTGGAACGGACTTGAAATATTTGTGTTCCATCCAATAGGAATACCACTTGTCCTCTACACTAGAAGCGGAATATTTTGTTGGGATTTGCATACTTTGGTACTGTTTTTGTATAATAACACGCAAAGTTACTTATATTTCTGTTTTAGTGAAATTATAAAAACAAATATTAAACCAAAATCAGGCACCAGTCTCAAACAGAATGATGCAGTTCAACTAAAAAATTTTGTGAAATGGTTAAAAGTAACTAATATTGACACTATCAATTTAAAATTAAAATGATGAAAAATTTAGTAGCAATTTTATTAGTAGGAATGTTAAGCATTTCTGCTTTTGCACAAGAAAAAGTAGCTAAGATCGAATTTAAAACGGACGTAATTGATTACGGCACAATCCAAAAGGGTGCTGATGGCGTTCGTGTATTTGAATTCACAAATACAGGTACTGCGCCATTAATTGTTTCGAAAGTAACTTCAACCTGTGGTTGTACGGTACCAAAAAAACCTGAGAAACCAATCCTTCCAGGAGAAAAAGGTCAAATAGAAGTAAAATATGATACACAACGTGTCATGCCAATTAGAAAGACTATTACAGTTTTATCGAATGCCGATACGCCAACTGTTGCCCTTAAAATTAAAGGCGAGGTTGTAGACTAAAGCTAATAGAATGTCTTGGATTAAAAAGACAAAAGTGTTATGGAACACTAATTATAGGTGTTTCTTACAATTTAAAAGCTCTCATTTTTGAGGGCTTTTTTTTTTACAATAAACTCTCCAATTTAAAACTAAAGCGCATGATCACGCCGTCTCTCTCAATTTTGAGATTGATGAGCTTCCCATTTTTTTCTCTAAAAAACGCATTGACTTCTTGAATTTTAAGATGTTGAACCTCTTTATTGTTGACAGACAGAATAATATCCCCAAACTTTATCCCTACCCTTTCTGCCTGCGAGTTAGGTCTCAATTCAACAATTCTGAAAGCCGGTTTGAGCATAAACTTGTAAGCTTCAATGACGGATAGTCGAGACAAACTCTCCTGTGTTTGATTATTTTTAAATTGAGAATTGTTTTCTATTTCCTTAACTATCCTAACGCCATCCTGCTCTATGATGATGCCGCTCTTGTTATATTCAAAAGGATCATTAAAGCGATTATTCTTTTTAAAGGTCACTTTTTCGTTTTTATAATCTAATATGATATTAAATCGTCTTAACAATTCTCCACCCATACTGCCATTGCGTTCCTTATACTTTCTGGCAAAACTTATAGCAGCTGAATCAGGGTAAGCAACGTTCACATTATTAAGATGAAAATTGTTTATGGAGAACTTCGACACTTTTGATTTTTTTCCATGGACACTTCCACTCAATCCTTTGCCAAAGAAGTCAATAAAATACTTATTATTTTCAGGAACCAATCCTAAGGAATCATTTTCAAAAAGCCATAAAGCATCACTACCTCCTGAGTCCATCAATAATTTAACAGGAATGTCCCTTTCATTGACGGTAACGGTGGCATCAATATAAGGTTTGCTTTCAACTAAAGTCAAGTCTAATGTTTCACATATTTTGCATATTCTATACTTGTAGGTCTTCGGATTATTTAACCGGATAAACTTAGAGCCATAATTGATTTCAACAATGAAATCCTTTAAAATATCGTAACCGATGATACCATGCACAGGAATGCCCAATCTTGGTGTGAAGTTTATAGTTTCGTCAGTAATAATGAAAACATCCTGATTGACATTTACAGCATCGCCTATTTTAAATAGGTTTTTTGTCGATTTTAAAGCCTCCACACTACCGCCATCTCCGAGGCCTCTGAGCAGAATACTTTCTACATTCTTCAATTTTAATGAATCCGAAGTGTTGATAATATTGAAAAGAATGGGCCTACCGACGCCCGAATCTAAAAGAAATGAAAGTTGCAGTCCATTTACCTCCACAGGAATAACAATGAGATTGTCGATGAGCTGAAATTTAATTCTTGTGCTTTCCGTACGAATTAAACGAAAAGCACTCTGTGCAAAAGTAAATTGGCATAGGATCACAAAACTAAAAAAGATAAAACATCGCTTTATCATCGGGAGAAAAAGATAGAGTTCTACCAATTTACAAATCTTTAAGGTGACATTGTTTTTTTACATGCTCATTTTAAAAAATGTTTGAGATAATTTTCAGAACTTTGCACTCTTAAATATTAATATCATGCCGAAAATTTCAAAGAAAGGGCTGTCCATGCCTTCTTCGCCAATAAGGAAGTTAGTACCATTCGCTGAACAAGCCTATAAAGAAGGTAAAACTGTATATCATTTAAATATTGGTCAACCTGATATCAAAACACCAGAAATAGCATTGGACGCTGTGAGAGTACATTCTTTGGATATTTTAGCTTACACACGCTCAGAAGGTTCTGAAGGTTATAGAAAAAAAATAGCCGATTATTATGCTAAAAATAACATTCATGTTAGCCATAATGATATCATAGTAACTACTGGAGGTAGTGAAGCGTTGCTTTTTGCTTTCGGAAGTATTATGGATCCTGATGATGAAATCATTATTCCTGAGCCATTTTACGCCAATTACAATGGATTTTCTACGGCTTCAGATATCAAGGTTGTTCCGGTTATTTCTAAAATAGAAGATAACTTTGCTTTACCTCCAATTGCAGAATTTGAAAAACTGATTACCAATAAAACAAAGGCGATTTTAATCTGTAATCCAGGGAATCCTACCGGTTATCTTTACTCCAAGGAAGAAATCAAACAACTCGCCGATCTTGTTAAAAAGCACGACCTATTCTTGATTGCGGATGAAGTTTATAGAGAGTTCGTATATGATGGCAATGAGTTTTACTCTATCATGCAAGAAGAAGGATTGGAAGATCATGCAATTATGATTGATTCAGTTTCTAAACGCTATAGCATGTGTGGTGCAAGAATTGGCTATTTTGTATCTCGAAACAAAGAAGTCATTCAAACCGCCCTTAAGTTTGCTCAAGCGCGATTGAGTCCACCTACTTTAGCTCAAATTGCAAGTGAAGCTGCCCTTGAAACACCACAAAGTTACTTTGATGATGTTATTGAAGAGTATGTAAAAAGAAGAAATACGCTCATCAGAGAATTAAAAAAGATTGACGGTCTTAAAGTTGCTGAACCTAAAGGTGCTTTCTATTGCATTGTAGAATTGCCAGTCAAAAGTGCCGATCATTTTGCACAATGGTTATTGGAAAGCTATGATCTTAATAAAGAAACGGTTATGGTTGCTCCAGCAGCTGGTTTCTATTCCACACCAAATACAGGATTGAACCAAATTAGAATTGCATATGTTCTTAATGAAGACAGCTTGATTAAAGCCGTACATATTTTAAAAGAAGCTTTAAAAGTTTACCCTAACTAGTGCACATTCAAGAAAACATATCATTAAAACCCTATAACACATTTGGGTTAGATGCGCGTGCAAGATATTTTGTAAAGGTCGAAAGCATTCAAGACTTAAAAGAAGTTTTAAGCTTGGATGCCCATCCCGAAAAATTCATTCTGGGAGGCGGTAGCAATATGCTACTCACTAAGGATTTGGATTGTTTGGTAATTCATGTGGCGCTTAAAGGCATTGAAGTTGTTGACGAAAAAGAAAACCAAGTTCTTGTCAAGGCTGGTGCTGGCGAAAACTGGCACCAATTTGTCTTGTGGTGTTTGGAACAAAATTTTGGAGGTATTGAAAACCTTTCACTAATTCCAGGCAATGTTGGGGCCGCTCCTATTCAAAATATAGGTGCCTATGGCATCGAAATAAAAGATGTCCTTGAATCCTGTGAAGCGCTGAACATTCATACGAAAGAAATCGAAACTTTCACTAAGGAACATTGTCAGTTTGGGTATCGTGAATCAGTATTTAAACAAGACAAAAAAAACAGTTATGTTATTGTAAGCACGACCTTGGCATTGACCAAGGATGATCATCAATTGCACATGGAATATGGCGCTATTACGGCCGAGTTAGAATCGATGAGCATAACAAATCCCACTATACAAGACATTTCCAAAGCAGTGATTTCGATTAGAGAAAGCAAACTCCCAAATCCTAAAGAGATTGGAAACAGTGGTAGTTTTTTTAAAAACCCTGTTATTTCTAAAACTCATTTTGAAAAGCTTCAAAACAAATTTCCTGGGATACCAAATTATGAGGTGTCTCCAAACGAAATAAAAGTTCCTGCAGGTTGGCTGATTGAAAGATCAGGTTTTAAGGGAAAAACATTTAATGACTATGGCGTTCATAAAAAACAAGCCTTAGTATTGGTCAATTATGGGAATGCTAAAGGATCAGACATTCTTAGTTTAGCCTTACTCATTCAAAAAACGATAAAGCAACTTTTCGGAATTACTATTGAAACTGAGGTAAACATTATATAAAAAGGCTTCAACAAGTTCTGCCAAAGCATTAAAACAAACACTAAAGTCTCGAACGACAAAGCTATTAATCATATGCCTTAAAAGAAGAAATTTCGACACTATAGATATCAATGCAATATTTAACGAATAAACGAGTTTATTCGTAGTTTTACCATCTTAAAGATTGATATACGTCCATTAAGTGTATATAGACTTTTTAAACCTTACATTAAACTAAATCTTAACTTTTGAGCTATTCATTAGAAGACCATATTGTCCAACTTCTTGAAAAAGGAGATCAAGCTGCGATTAATTTACTTTATGAAAATTATTCCGACAGTCTTTATGGCGTCATTTTAAAAATAACCAAGAACGAAGAGCTGGCACAAGACGCCTTACAGGAAAGTTTTGTGAAAATCTGGAAAAATGCAAAAAGATACGATTCATCAAAGGCAAAACTTTTCACATGGCTCTACAGAATTGCCCGCAATACAGCTATCGATAAATTAAGAAGTTTTAACAATCGTTTTCATAAGGAAGTCCAAATTGACAAATCAGACGTATATATTCTACCAACTGCAAGTTTAAATCAGGATGTCATCGATTTAAAAGAGCATGTTACCAAACTCGAAGAAAAGTACCAAATCGTTCTAAATGCCCTATTCTTTGAAGGCATGACACAACAAGAAGCTAGTGATGAATTAGATATTCCGTTAGGTACCATAAAATCTAGATTGAAAATTGGTTTGAGAGATTTACGTAAAATCTTCAACGACTAAAGATTATAAAAATGGAAAAAAAATTACAAGTTTTCATGGAATCGGGCCTATTGGATAGCTATATCTTAGGCACCACAACTCCTGACGAAAATCTGGAAGTTGAAAGTTATATCGCTGAATTCCCTGAAGTTGAAGCTGAATATGAAAGACTTCAAGACAATTTAGAAATCTTAGCAAAAGCACACACGGTAGAGGCTCCAAAATATATTTTGAATGCCGTTATCAAAGAAATAACAGATGACGTCCCGGTTATCCCGCTGCCATCACCTCCCACGCATAGTCGCGCACCTTGGTTTAGTATTGCAGCCAGCATTGCGGCCTTAATTTTTGGAGGATTATCTTACTTACTTTATGAACAAAATATATCTTTAGCCCTAGAAAATCAAGTGGTAGTGGATGAGATTTTTGACCTAAGAAGTGATATAGAAAACAATAACAACAAACTCGAGAACGTCATGCTTCAGTTTATGAAGTTGAACAATCCTGAAACTGAAAAATACGTTTTAAGAGGAAATTCAAGAGCTAAAAATCTTAAGACGGTGGCCTACATTAATGCTGTAGATAAAACGTCAATGATTGATGTAGTTTCTTTACCAAAGCTTCCAGAAAACCAAACCTATCAAATTTGGGCCGAGCTACAAGACAGAATGGTAAATCTTGGTATTTTGGATGAATCTGAACGCAACAAATTGAGAACAATTCCTTACATGGAAGATGCCTTAGGATTGAGTATTACCATAGAACCAAAATCTGGATCAAAAATAAATAATACCCATAATGAGAATTCTGTGGCAGAAGTCACCTTAAAGAATTGATTTAATTAAGAAGCTAAACCATATCTCGTTTCATATTCTGGGAATAAAATACACATAAAAAGGCTGCTCATTCGAGCGGCCTTTCTGTTTATATACAGTTTATACTTTTTGATAAAAAATAGTCAGGGTTTGATGTTCTCTACTCATTTCAGTCCTTACACCACATAAATTACCACTTTATTAAAGATTCAAATTATTAAAAAGATGTATCTTTGTATAAATTTTGAACTGATGAAACTTTTAGTCATTACATTAATTCTCCTAGCACTTGCAGTTGCTGGTATTGCTATAAAATTATGGGCAAAAAAAGACGGAAAATTCGCTGGCACTTGTGCAAGTCAAAATCCTATGCTCAATAAAGAAGGTGCCCCTTGCGGGTTCTGTGGAAAAGCTCCTGATGAATTTGAAAACTGTAACGAACCACAACATTCTTAAGGGTTAATGATTATATTACATGTGCTTTTCTACATTTTTGTTGTAGTTATTTCTGTTCAACTTTTTTTTTATGCTTATGTTTTTTCGAAAGTAAAACAAAAAAAAGACGACGCTGTTAACTCCAATAAACCTACGATTTCCGTAGTTGTTTGTGCCAAGAATGAAGCTGAAAATTTAAAGACATTTTTGCCTTATATTCTAGAACAAGACTATCCAAACTTTGAATTGGTATTGATCAACGACAGCTCTACGGACAACACTTTACAGGTCATGGAGCGTTTTAAGGCCAATCATAGCAATATTAAAATCGTTAATGTCAAAAGCATTGAAACCTTCTGGGGAAATAAAAAATACGCCCTTACTTTAGGCATTAAAGCCGCCACCCATAACCACCTCCTGTTTACCGATGCCGATTGCAAACCGGCTTCCAACCAATGGATCAGTGAGATGGTCAGTAATTTTTCAAAAGATCATCAGCTTGTTTTGGGCTATGGTGCTTATGTCAAGGTCAAAAAATCGTTCCTAAACAAACTGATCCGTTTTGAAACTTTGATGACTGCCATTCAATACTTTTCTTATAGCAAATTAGGACAACCTTACATGGGTGTTGGAAGAAATTTAGCTTATACCAAAGATTTATTTTTTGAAGCTCGCGGATTCATGGATCATATGAACATTAAGTCTGGCGACGACGATCTTTTTGTCAATCAAATTGCCTCTGCTCAAAACACAACCATTTGTTTGTCCAAAAACAGTTTTACGGAGTCGCTTCCAAAAAATTCATTTAGTGATTGGATGATTCAAAAGCGCCGACATATTTCTACAGCAAAACATTACAAACAAAAACACAGGGCGATGTTGTCCTTATTTTATGTTTCGCAATTCTTGTTCCTCTTTTTAAGTATTGCACTGCTTAGCACGCTGTTTTATTGGGAAATCGTGCTTGGATTAATCGGTCTTAGATATATAGCACTGTTTATTTCTATGACACTAGCTGCAAAAAAATTAGAAGAAAAAGATCTGATTCCATTTTTTCCGTTTCTTGAAATATTTTTAATTATAGTGCAATTCGTTATCTTTATAAAAAATCTCATTTCAAAACCAACGCATTGGAAATAAAGGACATAATAAACAACGCAAAAAAAAATGACCAGTCTGCATTTAATATGCTGTTGGATTTTTTTTGGAATGATGTTTATGGTTTTCAATTGAAGCGTACAGAAAATGAAAATGACGCTGAGGATATTGCTATTCAAACCTTCTCAAAGGCCTTTGACAAAATTGATACTTATAACGATGAGTATGAATTTAAAACATGGTTGATTACAATTTCTAAAAACATTCATATTGATTTAATAAGAAAGAGAAAATCCTCCATTCAAAAGTCACGTCACAATGACAACGAAGATTTTCACAATATAATAGATGAATCTCCTTCTCCTGAAGACAAACTCATTACTGAGCAAAACTTGGCCAAATTACTTCGAGACATCAAGAAGCTAAAGCCACATTATCAGGAAGTTATCAATTTGAGATATTTTCAAGAGCTAACTTACAAGGAAATTTCTGAAGAGCTTAACGAACCTATCAACAATGTTAAGGTTAAACTTTTGAGGGCAAAAAAATTACTGGCAGAAATAATTACTAAATAGTAATGCGCATCAGCTTAAAAAAAATAGGTCCCGGTTTATTGTTTGCCGGTGCAGCTATTGGCGTTTCGCATTTGGTACAATCTACAAGAGCTGGCGCTGATTTTGGTTATGGCCTTATTTGGGCCTTAATCCTTGTTCACATCTTTAAATATCCCTTCTTCCAATTTGGCCCGCGATACGCTTTGGCCACGGGCGAAAGTTTATTGGACGGTTATAAACGATTAGGAAAAGGCGTTTTAATCCTTTATTTCATCATCACATTTACGACCATGTTTACCATTCAAACGGCGGTAACTATTGTAACGGCCGGAATTGCCTCCTCTCTTTTTGGCAATTTCATTTCCACAGAATTATGGACCATCATCATTCTCTTCATTTGTTCCCTCATTCTGATTAAAGGAAAATATAAATTTCTTGATCAATTAATGAAAATCATCGTCATAACCCTTACTATAAGTACAGTGGTCGCTGTGATTCTTGTGTTCAAAACTGGCGGTCAGTCACCTTCATTTGCCCAAATACTGCCAAAAAACGCTATTGAAATTGGGTTTTTAATTGCTTTTATGGGTTGGATGCCGGCGCCTTTGGATGTTTCAGTATGGCAATCCCTTTGGGCTCTCGAAAAGCAAAAAGTCACTAAAGACTACGGGGTAAAATCATCGTTATTTGATTTTAACATCGGCTATATTGCAACCATAGTTATCGGACTTGGTTTTATTGCCTTAGGCGCTCTGGTCATGTTTCAAAGTGGAGATACCTTCAGCGCTAAAGCTGATGAATTCTCAAACCAACTCATTTCCATGTACACCAAAAGTTTAGGAAACTGGTCGTATCTCATAATTGGTATCGCCGCCTTTACAACGATGTTCAGTACAACACTAACCACATTGGATGCCTCGCCAAGAACTATGGCGAGAACTTCTGAATTGCTTTTTGGAAACTTTTCCAAACACAATTATTTGTTGTGGATTATTATTTTGATTGCAGGAACGGTTTCAATCTTCTTCTTTTTTGGCTCTGAAATGGGTCTTCTCATACAGATCGCCACCATCATTTCATTTTTGACGGCACCGTTTTATGCCATCATTAATTACAGGCTCATCAGCAGTATACATACGCCTGCCCGATGGCGTCCATCAATGAAAATGCACATCCTAAGCTGGTTAGGAATTCTATTCTTAATAGGTTTTAGCATTTGGTATCTCACCACACTATAATAACTATTTACAATTTTACTTTGTATCTTTGTGACTCAAAATCTGCGATTGAATGAGCACAGAAACGATAACAAAAGTGATTCCTGAACGTCAGCCAAAACCAAAATGGTTAAGGGTAAAACTACCAACAGGTAAAAAATATACAGAGCTTAGAAGCTTGGTGGACAAATATAGTTTGAACACCATCTGTACGTCTGGAAGCTGTCCAAACATGGGAGAATGTTGGGGAGAAGGAACAGCAACCTTCATGATTTTAGGAAATGTTTGCACACGTTCTTGTGGATTTTGCGGCGTAAAAACAGGACGTCCTGAAACCTTAGATTGGGATGAACCAGAAAAAGTGGCACGTTCCATCAAACTCATGAATATCAAGCACGCGGTTTTAACCAGTGTTGATAGAGATGATATCAAAGACATGGGAAGTATCATGTGGTCAGAAACGGTAAAAGCCGTACGTCGCATGAATCCTGAAATTACCTTGGAAACGCTTATCCCCGACTTTCAAGGCATAGAACAACATATTGATCGCATAATAGATGTTGCTCCAGAAGTGGTTTCACATAATATTGAAACAGTTAGGAGACTAACGCGAGAAGTGAGAATTCAAGCTAAATATGATCGCAGTTTAGGCGTTCTAAAATATCTGAAATCTCAGGGACAACGCCGTACAAAATCTGGCATCATGCTTGGTCTTGGAGAAACTCGCGAAGAAGTCATTGAAACCCTTCATGATTTAAGAGCCAATGATGTTGATATCGTCACCATTGGTCAATACTTACAACCAAGTAAAAAGCACTTGCCTGTACAACAGTTTATACTTCCAGATCAATTTAAAGAATACGAAACGATCGGATTAGAGCTTGGCTTTAGACATGTTGAAAGTAGCGCCTTGGTAAGATCATCTTACAAAGCTCAAAAACACATCCACTAATGATTAACGTTGCTATAAACGGGTTTGGTCGCATTGGCAGACGAGTATTTCGTCTTATTCAAGAACGTGATGATATGCAGGTGGTGGCCATCAATGATTTGGCAGATGCCCGAACCTTAAGTCACTTGTTAAAATACGACAGTATTCATGGCGTTTCAAAGAGCACCATTTCTTTCGATGATAATCACATCATTATAGACCAACAAAAGGTTTCTTTACTTAATCATAAACAGATTGACGATATTAATTGGACACCTTACCAGGTCGATTTTGTCATTGAATCTACAGGAAAATTTAAAACGACTACAGAATTAGAGAAACATATTACAAATGGTGCCAAAAAAGTTATTTTATCTGTTCCTCCTTTAGATGATTCCATTAAAACCATCGTCATAGGCGTTAACGACAACATCTTAACTGGCGATGAAACCATCATCTCAAATGCCTCTTGTACAACAAATAATGCCGCACCAATGATTGCGGTCATCGATGATCTTTGCGGTATTAAACAAGCTTATATTACAACAGTACACTCTTATACCACCGATCAAAGTTTACATGATCAACCCCATAAAGATTTAAGACGTGCCAGAGCCGCTGGCCAATCCATCGTGCCCACTACAACTGGAGCCGCAAAGGCGCTGACCAAGATATTTCCTAAACTAAACAATGTTATTGGAGGATGCGGTATTAGAGTTCCTGTTCCCAACGGTTCTTTAACCGATATCACTTTAAACGTTGAGCGGACCGTATCAATTGAAGAGATCAACCTAGCATTTAAAAAGGCTTCCGATACAAACTTTAAAGGTATTTTAGAATACACTGAAGATCCTATCGTATCGATTGATATTGTTGGAAATCCACATTCTTGCATCTTTGACGCACAAATGACCTCCGTTATTGGCAATATGATCAAAATTATAGGATGGTATGATAATGAAACTGGGTATTCAAGTAGAATTATTGATTTAATAAGCAATTTGTCGAAGAAATAAGCGCTTTAGTCGAATAAATAATTATATTTGTTTCTCATAAAGTGACCAGAAATGTCCCAATACAAATTTTATATCGTTGCTTTTTTTGTTCTAACATCTTCTATACTATTCTCTCAAAATAGTGTTAACCAAGATGTTGACATTATAAAAATGCGCATTCAAAACTACATTACTCAATCTGGTTTTGAAACTGAGCGTGGTGACTATTATAATGCCAAAGAAAATCTCGAAAAGGCATTAACGCTTGCCAAACAAATTAACGACAAAAAAAGGCAAGGCAGCATCTACACCAAAATCGCGAAAGTTCAGTTTATAGTTGAAGAGCCCGAAAACGCCTTAGTTTCTTTAACAAAAGCATCAGAATTGCAGCGAGAAACCAATGATTACGCTAATTTGGCCATTACCTACAATGTTCGTGGCATCTTATATACGAGTAAAAAAGAATATCAAACGGCCTTGGAATATTTTAATTCTGCCAAATCCAGATTTGAAGAAGAAGGTCTTGAACGTCTAATTTCAGATGTCAGTTTAAACGAAGCCAAAGTTTATATTCAATTGAAAGATTATAAGACAGCTAAGGCCATGCTCGAAAAAACGATCATTCTAGCCAAAAAATATAATCAAGTGGGTATTTTAAGCAGTGCCTACATCAACAGCGGCAAGTTTCAACAAAAATTAGGTAATTCAAGCTTGGCTCTTTCTTTGGCCAAGCAGGGACTGGAATTGGCCGAGCGCAATAATATTCCTGAATACATCACTGATAGCTATCTCACGCTTAGCGATATCTATCAAGAAAATGAAGACTATAAGCTCGCCAATGAATATTTAAGAAAACATATCAGTTTATCAGACTCGCTATTAAATATTAAACGCGAAAACCTATCGCCAGAAAGAAAATCGCAGTTTATAAATGAATATAAAGATTCTGAGTTTAAACAAATGGAAGTTAAGCTTGAAGAAGCCGATGCGTCGAATAATTTGACAAGGATTACAACCATTTTGAGTATCGCGTTGATCACCATTCTATCTTTATTGACCTTATCGCTTTACAAAAACAACAATATCAGACTTAAAACCAATAATATGCTTCATAAAAAAAATGATGAGCTTATTGTTGCAAAGGAAAAAGCGGAGCTAGCGTCGAAAACAAAAGCCAACTTTTTATCGACCGTTACCCACGAACTCAGGACACCATTATATGCTGTTACTGGTTTAACCAATATGCTTTTGGATGAAGAACCAAAACCTGACCAGTTGCCGCACCTGAAATCGTTAAAATTTTCTGGGGATTACTTATTGACCTTTATTAATGATATCCTGCAAATCAATAAAATTGAGGCGAATAAAGTTGAACTGGATCCTGAAGTTTTCAATCTGAAGAAAAAGGTAGAAAATGTGATTTCTGCCTTAAGCAATTCAGCCTCGGACAATAACACAAAACTTCATTATGAATATGATGATGGTCTACCAACCACATTTATGGCCGACCAATTAAAGATTTCTCAAATTTTGATTAATCTTATTGGAAACGCGATTAAATTCACAAAAGATGGCGATATCTGGGTGAGATTGAAAAAACTAAATCAGACCAAAGACAACTATACGATACGCTTTGAAATAGAAGATAACGGCATTGGCATAACCAGAGAGAAACAAGAACACATGTTTGAAAGCTTCTCTCAAGGCTCGATTCAAATCAACCGAAAATACGGAGGAACCGGGCTTGGCCTTTCCATTGTAAAAGGACTTATTGACATTTTAAAAGGAAAAATTTACTTAAAGAGCGAACTTGGGAAAGGATCTTCGTTCTTTTTTGAAATCCCTATGACCTTTGCAACAGAACCAGTAATTAGCGAAAAACCTAAAACCCTTAACAAACTCAATGCTTTGGACTTGACAAATATCAAAATTTTGGTTGTTGAAGACAACAAAATCAACCAAATGATAACCCGAAAGATTTTAAATAAAATGAACCTTTATTGTGATGTTGTTGACAATGGCGAAGATGCGGTGGAACGCGTCAAAGAAGAACAATATGACATCGTCCTGATGGACATCCACATGCCTGGTATCAGCGGACTTGAAGCCACAAAAATTATTAGAACCTTTGATAAGGAACTGACTATTTTCGCCCTTACTGCCGTAACTATTGAAGATAAAATGCATGAATTTGACGAAGCAGGTTTTGATGACATCATCTCGAAGCCTTTCAAGCAGGAAGATTTTGAAAAGAAACTGTATAATGTTCTAAAAAAGAACAAGAAATCCTCAACGTCTATTTAACAAAACTACCTACCAATTTATCAAATTGTAATTGTCTATCAATTTTCATTTCAATTGGCAAATAATAGATGGCTTCACGGTCACCAAAATGAGGCTGCAAACGCATCATATCTTTTTCGGTCGTGACAATCAGTTGTTTTTGTTTTAAATTACTCAGATCACTTTCATCAAAATCGTGATGATCCTTGAATTTCAAATGCTCAAACTGCAAGCCTAAAGCTGTCAAATACTCCACTAAAGGTTTGGGATTGGCAATTCCTGTGACCAGGGTAAAAGATCGATTCTTAAGCGTCTTTAAATCCAGATGTTCTTTAGCATTTCTTATAGAATTAGAATAGGCAATACTTGCAAAAAACACTTCTTGATGCGCTAAAGCATTTATCTTAGCTTTAATTTTCTTTTTCTTTTTTTCAGATATATTTTCGGGACATTTAGTCACTACGATAATATCAGCGCGTTTGGCACCTTGTCTGGGCTCTCTTAAATTTCCAGTCGGCAATAAGATATCGTCTGTATAAAGATCATCATAGGAAGTCAATAAAATGTGATACCCCGCTTTTACCTTTCGATGCTGAAATGCATCATCGAGTAACACCACTTCAGGAGGATTTTGCAATGCCATTAATTGAGAAATCCCATGGACTCTATCGCCATCAACACTCACAACAACATCTTCAAACTTTTGATGAAACTGAAAAGGCTCATCTCCGATGGTTAATGCCGTAGCATTTTTATCAGCCACAACAAAACCCTTGGTTTGTCTTTTATAACCTCTGCTAAGCGTTGCAATATGATGATCAGATTTTAATAAACGAATTAAGTATTCAATCATGGGCGTTTTACCGGTGCCTCCAACACTTAAATTCCCAACACATATCACAGGAAAATCATAAGCAGTTGATTTTTTAATTCCCCAATCATATAATTTATTTCGCAACCAGGTTACCAAATAATAAACTGGAACAACAGGGAAAAGTAAATACCTTATTAATTTCATCATGCAGGCAAAGTTATTGCAACTAAGAGAAAATACAGCTAAGTATTTTCTGTAAAGAAACGTCTTTTGATCATTTTATCGTTCAGCACGCTTATTCTCAGGCATATTGACAGCACCACAACCATCAACTAAGATGTGTCCATTTTCATTAACCACTCTCATAGCTACTTTAAAATCCTCCCAATCAATTCCCTTAACCATTACATATCCTGTTTTCGGATCAAATGTATCCAATTCAAAACCTTCAGAAGGATAATCCTGAGCGTCAACCAAAGGATCCGCTAATAAACCAATTCTTGGATTTGCCTCCCAAGCCAAGATGACGATGTTTTCTAATTCTGTTTTTAATTTATCAGTGGCAAGAGGAGATTTTCTTGCAAATTCGAGAATTTCAAGGTGATTAATACTTTCAATATAAGAATTGATAAAATCGAGTGCCACCTGATAATTCTCATCTTCAGAAGACGCCTCACTGTCAAGAGGTTCATACAAATCGGAATTTGGAAGATCCAAATCCGACCCTTCAACATCAGAAGGCTTTTTATTCCCCGATTGACAAGCCAATAAACTTATTGAGAAAAAGAGGATAATTATGTATTTCATAATAATCAAAGGACTTGTTTACCACGAAAATATAATATTTTATCTTTGTAAGGAACCTAAAAACTAAAAACAATATGATTATTCAAGATGTCATCAATTATCTCGAAGAATTGGCACCTTTAGCTTATGCCGAAGATTTTGATAACGTTGGCTTGTTGGTGGGTAATAAAAACAATCCACTTACGGGCGTTTTAGTGACCTTGGACACTCTTGAAAGTGTTGTGGATGAAGCCATAGAGAAAGACTGCAATTTAATTGTCAGCTTCCATCCCATCATTTTCAAAGGTCTAAAAAAATTGAACGGCTCCAATTATGTAGAGCGCGTCGTCCTTAAGGCCATTAAACATGATATTGCTATTTACGCCATTCATACGGCATTGGACAATTGTCTACAAGGCGTCAACGACATTATTTGCAATACTTTAGGTATCGAAAATAAAAAAATATTACTTCCGCAACAAGGCACTATCAAAAAACTGACTACCTATGTTCCACAAAAGGATGCTGAGGCTTTACGACTAGCATTGTTTCAATCTGGCGCTGGCACCATTGGCAATTATGCCGATTGTAGTTTTAATACGGAAGGCATTGGCACTTTTAAAGGCAACGAAACGTCCAATCCTAAAGTTGGCAAACGCGGGGAATATCGACAGGAGCAAGAAACCCAGATTTCAGTAACGTTTCAAAAACATTTGGAACGCAACATTTTGAACGCACTTTTTCAAAGCCATCCTTACGAAGAAGTCGCATTTGAAGTGACCACCTTAGATAATTACAATCAACACATTGGCATGGGAATGGTTGGCGAGCTTGAAAATGAGATGGAAACCGAAGCATTTTTAAATTTCGTAAAGCAAAAAATGAAGGTTTCTTGTGTAAAACATTCAAAATTAACCAAAAATAAAGTCAAGCGTATTGCAGTGCTTGGAGGCTCCGGAAGTTTTGCTATTGCAGCGGCAAAGTCAGCACAGGCCGACGTTTTCATTACTTCTGACTTAAAATACCACGACTTTTTTTCAGCAGAAGGTCAAGTGATTTTAGCAGATATTGGGCATTATGAAAGCGAACAGTTCACAAAAACCTTTTTAGCCGAGTATCTCTCAAAAAAAATTACTAATTTTGCAATCGTTTTATCGACGATAAACACCAATCCTGTAAAGTATTTATAATTATGGCAAAAAAAGCTGACCTTTCTGTTGAAGACCGATTAAGAGCGTTGTATGATCTACAACTTATTGACTCTAGAATTGACGAAATCAGAAATATTAGAGGTGAACTTCCTTTAGAAGTAAGAGATTTAGAAGATGAAGTTGAAGGACTTAATACTAGACTTGAAAAATTAAACGGTGGCCTGTCACTCGTTGATGAGGATATCAAATCAAAAAAGAATCTTATTGAAGAAGCTAAAGCTTTAATCAAAAAATACGGCGAGCAGCAAAAAAACGTTAGAAATAACAGAGAATTCAATTCAATTACCAAAGAAATCGAATTTCAAGAATTGGAGATTGAGTTAGCTGAAAAGCACATCAAGGAATTTAAAGCCAATATTGATCAGAAAAAAGAAGTTATTTCTGAAACCAAAGACCGTTTGAAAGACCGTCAATCACATTTGAAGCACAAAAAAGGCGAATTGAATGCCATTTTAGCTGAAACTGAAAAAGAAGAAACTGCACTGATCAAAAAATCAGAAGAGTATCAAAATACAATTGATGAGCGTTTAGTAAGTGCTTACCACAGAATTAGAAAGAATGTTAAAAATGGCTTAGCTGTTGTAGCTATTGAAAGAGGTGCTTCTGGCGGATCTTTCTTTACCATTCCACCACAAGTGCAAGTAGAGATTGCCTCACGTAAAAAGGTAATTACAGATGAGCACAGTGGACGTATATTGGTTGATGCCGAATTAGCTGATGAGCAAAAAGAAAAAATGGAAAAAATGTTTGCTAAATTAAGCTAAACAAAATATAATTTATAGTTAAAAAGCCTTTACAATATGTAAGGGCTTTTTATTTTGACGTAACTTTCATATATACTTTAGTCCTTTATCTTGTTAAGCAATTAATAAATTACACTTATGAAATCACTTGTCTTATCATTATCACTGATATTTATATTCAGTTGCCAGAACAATGCACAAACCAATCCTAAACAGCAGGCTGTGAAAACTGCCTTACCCGTAGAAGTTCCTATGAAGGACGGAAAAGCAAAAGCCTATTTTGCCAGTGGGTGTTTTTGGTGTGTCGAAAACATTTATGAGCATGTGAAAGGAGTTAGCGAAGTTATTAGTGGTTACGCTGGAGGCCATACCCAAAATCCAACCTACGAATCAAACAATACTGGTACAACTGGACATGCTGAATCCGTTGAAGTTATTTACGATCCCAATGTGGTGAGTTTTGCAACCTTGGTCGATGTCTATTTCGGTTCTCAAAACCCAACCCAAGTCAATGGTCAAGGCAACGACAAAGGTTCACAATACCGTTCCATCATTTTTTATCAGAATGACGCCCAGAAAAATATCATTGAAGAAAAGAAAGCAGCGTTGGCAAAGAAACTCAATGAACCCATTGCGGCAGAAGTTTATCCTTTTCAAAAATTTTGGGTTGCCGAAGATTACCATCAGGATTATGAAAAAAAACATCCTGACAACTCCTATATCCAAAATGTATCCATCCCAAGATATGAACGTTTTAAAGCGAAATTTCCAGAGTTAATTAAAAAATAGAATTTTCCCAAACCTGACAGGTTTTTTTAATGTATCTTAAACACTAAAATTAAAACTTATAAATCGTTCATCGTTATCTTTTACATAAAAACAGGATATGAAAAATTCATTAATCTCCCTCGTACTAATTGCTTTATTCTTTTCTTGTAAGCAAAAAGAAGAACCTAAAACCATTGTAAAAGAATGGACCACAGCTGAAAAAATCGCCAATGCCAATGGAATTCAGAACTGGAAAAACGTAACCGAATTACAGTTTACCTTTAATGTTGATAAGGACACTACGCATTTTGAACGGTCGTGGACTTGGCATCCTAAAACAGACGATATCACCATGATTTCGGGAAAAGATACCGTTACCTACAATCAGAAATCAGTGGATAGCAGCTCTATGAATGCCGATAAAGCTTTTATAAATGACAAATATTGGTTGTTGGCACCCTTTCATTTGGTTTGGGATAAGACAATCACCATTTCTGAAACCTCAATAGTCGAAGCACCTATCAGCAAAACCCAACTGAACAAAATTACCATCACTTACCCAAATACAGGTGGTTATACGCCTGGCGATGCCTACGATTTATTTTTTGGTGATGATTATCTTTTAAAAGAATGGAATTATAGAAAAGGAAACTCGAAAGAACCCACCATGACCACAACTTGGGAAGATTATGAAGATTTCAAAGGCATTAAAATATCAAAACTCCATAAAAGATCAGATATTAACTGGAAACTTTCTTTTACCAACATTAAAGTCATGGACTAATTGTTTTTTTTAAATCAATGAAAACATCCAAACTATGAGTATAGGACCTATAAGGTATATTCATAGAATATTTTGCAGATGCGTCCCCAGATATTGAAAGAGCTTCCACTAACCAAGTTGAAGCTCTTTTTTTGTCAAATAAAGCTTAGAAAAACCATGTCGCGCACCTAACTTTCAAGATAAAATGATGCCTGACTTTCAACATAACATCAAACGCAAATAATCTTTTCATCTTTTAAATTCTCCATTTTTCTGACCACATTTCTAAACTTATAATTCCTATTTTTGTGTAGAACCGTAAATCACATACCTTGTCAAACTACAAATTAGGTTTAGAATACGCTAAACAACAAGACCAAAATGATCCTTTGGCACCTTACAGAAATCGTTTCCACATTCCAAAAGACAAGCATGGGAAAGATGTGATCTATATGACTGGTAATTCACTCGGTCTTCAACCCAAATCAACCAAAGATTATATTAATCAGGAATTGGAAGATTGGGCAAACCTCGGTGTTGAAGGGCATATGGAAGCGAAACATCCTTGGCTACGTTACCACGAATTCCTAACCGAAAGCATGGCTAAAGTTGTGGGTGCGAAACCTATTGAAGTCGTTGTCATGAATACCTTGACCGCCAATCTTCATTTGATGATGGTGTCTTTTTACCAACCGACTCCAAAACGCTATAAAATTTTGATTGAAGCGGACGCTTTTCCGTCAGATAAATATGCCGTTGAATCCCAATTGCGTCATCATGGTTTTGATGCCAAAGATGGATTGATTCTTTGGAAAGCCAGAAAAGGCGAAGAATTAGCTGATTATAACGATTTAGAAGCTATTCTGAACGAACATGGCGATGATATAGCATTGATCATGATTGGTGGCGTTAATTATTACACCGGGCAGTTTTTTGATTTGAAACGTATTACGCAACTTGGCCATAAGCACGGTTGCATGGTTGGATTTGACTGTGCGCATGGCGCTGGAAATGTAGAACTGAACTTACACGATTCAGGTGCTGATTTTGCGGTTTGGTGTACTTATAAATATCTCAATTCTGGCCCAGGAAGTTTGGGCGGCTGTTTTGTAAATGAACGACATGCCTATAATAAAGATCTGAACCGTTTTGCGGGTTGGTGGAGCCATAATAAGGAAACACGTTTTAAAATGCGCGACGAATTCGACCAACTCCCAGGTGCTGAAGGTTGGCAATTGAGTAATCCGCCAATTTTATCGATGGCAGCCATAAGAGCATCATTGGATATTTTTGCCGAAGTCGGCATGGAAAAACTAACCCAAAAATCCAAACACCTCACAGGGTATTTTGAGTTTTTAATCCACGAACTCAACCATGAGGATATCAAAATCATCACGCCGTCAAATCCAGATGAGCGCGGATGTCAATTATCTATTCAAGTAAAAAATGCCGATAAGCGACTGCATCAGCAGTTGACTGAATCTGGTGTTATTAGTGATTGGCGCGAACCTGATGTGATTCGTTGTGCGCCTGTACCTTTATACAATTCGTTTCAAGATGTTTATTATTTGGTGGAGAAGATGAGAGAGATATTAAAATAACCTGAAGGCTGTATAAAGCAGAAAGTTCAAGGCATGAAGCACGACGTTAAAAACAGGAGAAATTTCATTTGTAGCTATATTTCAAAACGCGCCTGAGTCAAAAATTCTTTCGCTTGGTCATTGAGCTTGTCGAAATGAAGGGAATGAAGACGGAAGGGTTGAAAATAATTATTTAAAACAGAAGATTCCCGCCTTCGCGGGAATGAATATATGAAAGACAAACAAAACATACTCATCATCGGCGCAGGACTTTGCGGCAGCTTACTCGCTTTACGTTTAGGTCAGCGCGGTTATAACGTAAATGTTTACGAAATGCGTCCAGATTTACGAACCGTAGAAATCAGCGCTGGTCGATCCATCAATTTGGCACTTTCAGATAGAGGGTTTAAAGCGATGAAACTGGTCGGCATTGAAGATAAAGTCAGAGAACTTTGCATCCCAATGAATGGACGGATGTTGCATGATGTGGAGGGCAACATGGTCATGGCACCTTACAGCGGGCGTGATCATGAATACATCAACTCTATCTCTCGTGGCCTATTGAATGCCCTATTGATGGACGAAGCCGAAAAACATGAGAATGTCAAATTTCATTTCAATAAAAAATGTAAATCTGTGGACTTCGAAAAAACCACAGCTTTATTTGAAGATCATAATTCTAAAGATGAATTTGTAGAAGATGCTGATATTATCATCGCTACCGATGGTGCAGGTTCAGTCATGCGACAAAGTTATTTTTTAGGCAAAAAATTCCTATTCAGTTTTTCTCAAGACTGGTTATCGCATGGCTACAAAGAACTCAGCTTCCATCCAACTGAAAACGGCGATTACAAAACCTATAAAAACGCCTTACATATTTGGGGTCGTGATAGTTTTATGTTGATTGCCTTACCGAATTTGGACGGCAGTTTTACGGTAACTTTATTTTTAAGTTATGAGGACGGCGAATACAATTTTGGCAATTTGACCACTCCTGAAAAAGTGATCGAATTTTTCCAAAAGTACTTTAAGGATGCTTTGGAATTGATGCCTAATCTGGTGGATGATTTCTTTACCAATCCTACATCGCCCTTAGGGACCGTAAAATGTTCGCCTTGGCATTATAAAGGTAATACGCTTTTAATGGGCGATGCCGCACACGCCGTTGTACCTTTTTATGGACAAGGGATGAATGCGTCTTTTGAAGATGTGACCATATTTGATAAAGTTTTGGATGAAGATCATGACGACTGGGAAACCGTCTTTAAAGTCTATGAACAGAATCGTAAACAAGACACCGATGCCATCGCCGATTTGTCAATGGACAATTTCCATGAAATGAAAGGCCACGTCAACAAAGCTATTTTCAGAGAAAAGCGTAACTTGGAGATGGCCTTGGAAAAGAATTTCCCAAACGACTATTCTTCAAAATATTCATTGGTTACCTTTCAGGAGAATATTGGTTACAGAGAAGCGATGTTAAGAGGTCGTGCACAAGACAAAGCCATCTTGAATATGTTGGCCGACAAGATAATTGACCTCAACGACGATTTAAAAACCAATTTAGAAAAAGTAAAAACTGTGACCGAAGAAATTTTAGAAGACGATATGGTAGCGAAAAATCTTAAGCATTAACCTAACAAAAACTCCTTCCCTTTGTAAGGGAAGGTGGATTCAATTCCAGTAAAGGAATTGAAGACGGAAGGGTTTTTATAAAACCTGTGAGGTCTTGACAACAACTTATAAGATTAAAAAAAATGAGTAGAGAAAAAAAAGAGGCTCCAACCGCCCTGTCTAACGAACAGGCAGGCGCAGGAACTGGTGTCACACCAAGAGGCGCCTATCCTGCCACTAAACGTGCTGGCGATTTTATATATGTATCTGGAACCAGTTCACGTCGTGCAGACAATACCATTGCCGGTGTTGACATCATTGACAACTTAGGCACCAAACATTTGAATGCCGAAGTCCAGACTCGCGAGGTCATTAGAAACATTGAAAAGAATCTCGCCAAAGAAGGCGCATCTCTGAAAGACGTGGTGGATGTCACGTCATTTTTAGTTAATATGAATGATTTTGCAGGTTACAATAAAGCCTACGCTGAATTTTTTGATAAAGAAACCGGACCAACCAGAACGACTGTGGCGGTGCATCAATTGCCACATCCGGATTTGGTGGTAGAGATTAAGGTGGTCGCATATAAAAAACAATAATTTGACAGACCTCTCAGTTTTTAAAACCTGAGAGGTCTTAAAATAAAATTCGTGAATTGGTGGCAAATAGAGAGAAACAAGATGAGATTCCTGCCTCCACAGGAATACGAAACTACATCAACGGTCAGTACATCAATCCAATTCAAGACAATTGGCTGGATAACTATTGCCCAGCTACTGGCGAAGTCTACGGAAAAATCCCGAACTCATCCAAAGCCGATGTAGAAAACGCGCATCTCGCGGCTAAATCCGCATTCCCAAGCTGGTCACAAACCACTTTCGAAGAACGCAGTAGAATCCTTATCAAGATTTCAGAATTATTAGAGGATAATTTGCAGCGTTTAGCCGAAGCTGAAAGCAAAGACAATGGAAAACCGGTATCGCTAGCAAAGGAAGTTGACATTCCAAGAGCGGCGAGTAATTTTCGATTTTTCGGGAATGCCATTACACAATTTGCCAGTGAAAGTCACGAAAGCGTCGGTCAGGATGCCATCAACTTTACCTTGCGCCAACCTATTGGTGTGGTGGGTTGTATTTCACCTTGGAACCTTCCACTCTATCTCTTTACTTGGAAAATCGCCCCGGCCATTGCGGCAGGAAACTGTGTGGTTGCCAAACCAAGTGAAGTTACACCGATGACCGCTTATTTACTTGGCGAAATTTGCACAGCAGCAGGTTTGCCAAAAGGTGTGCTAAACATTGTTCATGGATTAGGAACAACTACAGGTCAAGCCATCATAGAACACCCAGGGATTAAGGCTATTTCCTTTACTGGCGGTACAGCAACAGGCGCTCAAATTGCCAAAGTTGCCGCACCACTATTTAAAAAATTGTCTTTGGAATTGGGCGGAAAAAATCCAAACATCATTTTTGCTGATTGTGATTATGACGACATGTTGACTACGACAGTACGTTCCTCGTTTTCCAATCAAGGTCAGATTTGTTTATGCGGCAGCCGTATTTTTGTAGAAGCTTCCATCTACGACAAATTCAAAACAGATTTTGTCGCCAAAGTCAAAGCGCTTAAAGTTGGACATCCATCAGAAGCATCAACCAATATCGGTGCCTTAGTATCCAAACAACATTTCAAAAAAG
>NZ_JBDSLS010000194.1:0-10117 GCF_039916245.1 Gelidibacter sp. | reverse complement strand
TGTTTATGGCGATGAAATTGAGCAGACCGATAACCGTTCCATTTACGGTTTTGATAACAAATACATCCGACGCTTTGATTTGGAAAACAGTTCCAATCCGAAATGAGCCTAGTGCTATTTCAGAATTATGCTATGCACCAGGAACACCACTTACAGTAAAGGCAGGAATAAGTTATAAATTCTAAATTTTAGAACTCATGAAAAAAATATGTTTTCAAAACAAAACATTACTATTAGCGGTCATTTTTATGGCCGCTTTTTCCAATTCATACGCACAATTAAGTCCTCCGGGATTGGGGAAGGCAAAAACCGCCGCTTGGTTTGCGTTTGGTATCAAGCAGTCCTTAGATTCGCTGGAGCACAAAGTTTCCACAACCTATGTAGGTTTGGGATATAAAAGCGATCCTGATAATACCAACCCATTTACAAAAATGGGCATTTTGGTTTTGAATGAGGAAATCTCCAACCGTTTTCATAAAAACTGGGAATATTCCTATGCGCTGAGTTATAGACGTTCCAATCTTTACGATTCGTCTGCGCCCTATGAGAAATTATCCCCGGCAATCGAACAGGAATTTCGAGTTTATGGACGTTTTTCTTATATCACGGGCACGGATCACATCACATGGAAAAATACGATTAGACAAGAGTTTCGGAAATTCTATAATCCTGATTTCACTAAAACTGATGAGAATTTTCAGTTGCGCACCCGTTTAAAAACCCAATTGAATTTTGATCTTGGTACCCAGAAAATCCATCATATTATTGGAAGTGCCGAAGCCTTGTTTGCCATCAGTAAAGAGAATTATCCAAAAAATAACTATTCAAATTTCCAATATAAAGAAGCGCGTTTGGGACTTTATTATTCCATCACGCCGCAGGATATTCCATTCACCTTCGATTTGGGATATATGCACAATATCATCGGAAAATCAAATGTGGTGGACGTCAATTATTTAGCAATTGATGTGGTTTGGAAAAATCCGTTTGGCAAAAAGTAAAGGAGCAGAAAAACGTCTAAGAAGATCTTGACGAACGGTATTCAGTAGGTGTAAGTCCGGTAACTTTTTTGAACAATCTCGAGAAATAGGAGCCTGACTGATAATTGAGCTCAAAAGCGACTTGTGCTATTTCTTTTGAACTGTCCTGCAAAAGGATCTGACTATGAAGAATACTGATTTCATTGACCCATTGTTTTGGCGGTTTTCCCGTGGTTTCCTTCACGCATTTATTCAGATAATTATCAGAAAGATTTAATTTTTGCGCATAAAATCCAATCTCTTTGTGATCTACGTGGTGCTTATGAACGAGCTCACGAAAACGAAAAGAAATCGAGCTCATATGAGATAAAGCCTGATAGTTTTTATTTTCAGCACGTATAATTTTCAATAAAATGGATTCAAAGAGTAAGATACAGATGGTCTGGTTGGATTCAATATCCCGCAATTCTTCTTCAAGTAATCCAAAAATTCTAGTAATCCAACTTATGGTTTTCTCTTTGACAATCAAAAATGGAGTGGTATAAAAAAAGTTGAGATCCTTGCTGTTCAGAACGATTTTATCAACAATTTCATTTTCATAAACCACAAAATAGCCTTCCACGTCATCGGAAAGTTCTAAAGTAGCAGTGTAGTTTCCTTGTCTTATATTGATTGCGCCGTTGGCTTTAACCTCAAATACTGAGTTTTCCAGTTGTTGTTTTATCCAGCCCTTCGTCACGAAAATCAAAAAATTAAAGGACGTTTGATAGGGCGTGACGGGAATTACAATGTGCTTAAGATATCTTTCAATGCGATAACTCTGCAGGCTTGAAAAATTAAAAAGATCATGCCGCGAGACATTGGGCAAAAACATTTTTTTGTAGTCGTAGTTACTTATCAATCTTGAATTTGTTTTCATGTCTGAGCAGCTTTTCTCCCAAATTTACATAATACGATGCGTAAAAGGTATTACAAGTGCTAAATAATTGAAAATAGGTTGGTTGATGCCGTCTTGATTGTTGTATCTGGTTAAATACAAATCGGAATTTAAATTTGATGACCGTAAGTTCATACTTTTTGGTAGTGCTTGTGCGAAACGATTTTAGATTTAACCTAGAATAGAATCTCGTCATCAACCAGAATTATATCAAAAGCACACCAACAATTGGCGGGAGTTATTTCCGTTTCAGGAGCTATTTTAGACAGGTCCTTAATCACAACGTTTAATACTGTTCCGGGTGTGTTTTATCATGGCACTGCCAATCCTGTTGTTCCGTTTGCCATCGGTGCGCACCATCTTGCATGAGCAATGTAAACGGTTATTTAGTGGCATATGGCTCTAAAGGCTATTGTTGAAAAATTGGAACCGCTAAATGGTAGTTTTTTATTTCACAGCTATTTGAACGGGAAACCTGACATTTTAATTTTCCTCCTGAAGATTTGCACCAGGCTTTTATTTTTATCAATAAAGTTGTGTTTGATAACGAGTTTTATCAAGCAAAGATTTTAAATAGGTTCTGAGTTTTTGATTGTTTGGCTTGTGTGAACCTTAGTTTATATGTGTGTTTGCAACAGTTCTTCTCAAAGCAATTTCCCAGAAAGAAACATGGCTGCAATTGAAAAATAAATTACCAATCCGGTAACGTCTACTAAGGTTGCTACAAAAGGCGCTGATGCGGTTGCCGGATCTAAACCGGTTTTCCTTAAAACGAACGGAATTAAAGATCCTGAAAGCGTTCCCCAAAGCACAATAAAAACCAATGAACTAGAAACACTCAATGCCACTGGTATCCAATAGGGGCCGTAGTCATAAATACCTGTTTTTTGCCAAATTAGGATCCGTATAAAACCAATGACTCCAAGAATAGTACCCAGCAGTAATCCCGAAAATATTTCTTTTTTCATCACATACCACCAGTCTTTGAGTTGTAATTCTCTCAAGGCCAAGGCTCTAATAATCAATGAAGCTGCTTGGGAACCAGAATTACCGCCACTTGAAATAATAAGTGGTACAAACAAAGCTAAAACGACGGCTTTTTCTATTTCTCCATCAAAATGGGCCATTGCCGATGCGGTGAGCATTTCTCCTAAAAACAAAATCACCAGCCAACCCGCTCTTTTCTTTACCATTTCCAGCATCGGGGTTTTAGTGTAGGATAGATCCAAGCCCTCAACACCTCCAAATTTGTGAATGTCCTTGGTATCCCGATCTTTCATTTTGTCTAAGATGTCGTCAAAAGTAACAATGCCTACTAAAATATCATTACTCGTGATGACGGGCAAAGCAGAGCGGTCATATTTATCAAATATATTGAAGGCATCTTCAATGTTAATATTGGTATGGATAGCAATAAATCTCTTGTCCATAAGTGTGGAAATTTGCGTATCTGGCTCTGCCATTAGCAATTGACCAATTCTTAAATCATCGATCAGATGGTTGTCTTCATCAACGACATATACAAAATTGAGTGTTTCGGCTTTTCTTCCGAATTTTTTAATGTGGTCTAAAACTTTCGCCACGGTCCAATTGGGCTTCGTCTGTACATAATTGGGCGTCATTAATCGGGCGATACTATCTTTTTTATAACCTATTAAATTTAGGGCAATATCTTTTTCTGAATCCGATAAAAGATTTATTAAATGCCTGATAAGTTCATCCGGAAAATTTTCAAAAAGAGCCGTCCTATCGTCAGGATTCATATTGTTAATGAGCTCTTCAAGCTCCTTGTCGCCAAGGCTTTTTACAATTTCATGTTTTAACGAATCGTCCAAATAACTAAAGACTTCAGTTCTTTTATCTTTAAGCATTAAGAACGCCATATCTCTTTCCTTTCGGTTTAACAAAGCAAGATGTTCTGCGATATCAGCGGGATGTCTATCTTGAATTTGAATCATTTTGATAGTTTTTAAAGTCAAGTCTTAAAATAGGGCTTCAGGTAAAATTTTCCTGATAGGTATCGGAATTTCGCTGTTAATTGATCAATCGTATTTGGAGTATGATACTATAAAGATAAATGTAATCTTATTTCGATGTTCAGTTTTATTGCTTTTTTTGTGGCTTTGACTAGTGCTTAATTATAATTTGTCGCAAGAATTATCTCGATCAAACTGATATGAAATCTACACACTTGCGCTATCACAGGTTGATAGTCTACATTTTTAGGAGCTAAATGGCCGTTGACGAAATGATTTATAATAATCTTCTCTTAATAATTCAATTGTATTAATTTCATAAGAACTGAAACACAATCTCATTAAAAATATAACGAATACTTATAGGTCACTCATCGGTTGGAATTGATGGAAAGTTCCAAAAGACTTCTTAAAAAAGTATGTATAAATTTCGCTACACTTTTAGTTTTCATTAGAATCAATTACTTATCTTAACATTGTGTAAATCATCATGAAATTTTATGAGACACTCAATGACCATTGTAGTACCCGTCTATAACGAAATGGGCAACCTCCTTCGTCTCAGTAAAGAATTACAGAAGTTTATCGATCAATCAGAAATTAAATCGACTGTGATTTTTGTAAATGATGGTTCCACCGATGATAGTTTGAAAATCGTTAAGCAATTATGCAATGATAACTCAAGCTTCAACTATATTGATTTCGATAAAAATTATGGCTTAAGTGCGGCAATTAAAGCTGGTTTTGATTTTGCTGAAAGTTCTCATATAGCTTATATAGATGCGGATTTACAAACAAGCCCGATGGACTTTAATCTCTTGCTCCCATTTATTGATGACTATGATTTAGTCACTGGTGTAAGAATTGATAGAAAGGATAGCGTTATAAAGAAAATATCCTCTAAGATAGCGAATGGTATTCGACTTGGATTTACTCATGATGGTATAGACGATACTGGCTGTCCGCTCAAAATTATAAACTCAGTGTATGCAAAGCGCATCCCTATGTTTAAAGGACTGCATCGTTTTTTACCTGCTATGGTGCTCTTGCAAAATGGAAAAGTGAAACAAATTCCTGTTAGGCACTTTCCAAGAATCTCAGGAGAAACAAAATTTGGACTTTGGAATCGAATTATTGGCCCCTTAGCAGATTGCTTCGCATATTTATGGATGAAAAAAAGGTATATCAACTACCAAGTTTCAAGTAGAGGATGAGTCATTGGCTTATATATAGCATTGGTTTTTGTGCACAATTTTTGTTTTCAAGCCGTTCGATTTTACAATGGATTGCTTCCGAAAAAAAAAAGAAAGTATTGACACCTGTATTGTTTTGGCAATTGAGCTTGCTGGCTTCTTTTTTACTTTTTATATATGGCTATTTGCGTAATGATTTTGCAATTATGTTTGGTCAGATATTTACCTATTTTATTTATATAAGAAATATGCAATTACAGGATAGTTGGCGATTGTTCCCTAAATTATTTCGATGGTTTCTTTGTGGTTTCCCACTTTTGATTTTGTTTTTTGGATATAATAATCAAGTTTACGATAGGGAATTGCTTTTTAATAATTTAGAGATCCCCTTTTGGCTTTTATGGTTTGGTATTTTAGGGCAAGTGGTTTTTACATTGCGGTTCGTTTATCAATGGCTATATTCTGAAATAAGAAAAAAATCATCCTTGCCTATGGGTTTTTGGGCTATGAGCTTATTTGGTTCTGTTTTGATATTAATATACGCCATTCTGCGAAAAGACCCTGTCTTGTTTATTGGCCATGCCTTGGGTGTTTTTCTCTACGGTAGAAATATTATTATTATTCGTAAACAGGAAATCTGATGGCGAATTCATGTTCAGTATTGGCATTGACAGAAGAACTTTATATAATCTTTAGATTCTAGTCAGAATTTTAAATTTTCAAATTAAATGTTTAAGAATTGAAAAAAACCATCGACTCTTATTTTTTATTATTCGTTTGTTGTGCATTCGGTGTTCTAATTTTAGGATTGGGTAATTATGGTCTCGCGGAAACAAGTGAAGCGAGATATGCTGAAATCAGTCGTGAAATGGTTGTTTCGGGCGATTATCTCAACCCAAAACTACTAGGTGTCTTCCACTTTCATAAACCACCAATGGTTTACTATATCACTACCTTGGGCTACCGTATTTTTGGTGTAAATGAATTTGGTGCCAGATTTTTTTTGCAGGTGGCCATTGCCGTTCAATTGCTGCTTATTTATGGTATGGCTAATTTGCTTTTCACAGATAAAAAAATAGCATTTGTTTCTGGTATAATATATTTTACAATGCCTATCGTGATTATTTCAAGCAGAAACCTTACAACAGATGCTTTTTTGACCACTTTTATATTGACCTCAATTTACTGTTGGCAATATTATACCATCAAGTTAAAGGTGCTTTTTTTATATCTTTTTTATGTATTTGTGGGCTTGGCTCTACTGACCAAAGGTCCTGTGGCATTACTGTTTATTCTGACCTACATCATTGCTTATAAATTTATTTTTAAAAAGAAATCCAACATTAATGTCCATCATATCATTGGTTTTCTTTTGTGCCTTACAATTGGCGCAAGTTGGTATCTTATGGTAATTGCCGACAATCCGAAGCTCTGGAATTATTTTGTGGAAAAACAATTAGTCGCACGCATGAATTCTAAGGCCTACAACCGTTCAAAGCCCTTTTGGTTTTATTTACCTTTAATTGTCGGGTTGTTGTTCCCTTGGTGGCTTGGGATCCTTCCAAAGTTGAAATCAAGATTCAGCCAGCTTTCAGGAATGAATCAACAGAATAGGCTTTTGTTGATGGCGGCCTTTGCGCTGTTCATCTTATTTTCGATGTTTAGTACAAAGCTCATCATGTACATTTTACCTGTTTTCTGGATGTTGGCGATATTTATCGCTTCACAATTGCAAACTATGCCTTTAGTATCCAGAAAGATTATTACAATTGGGTTTTTGTCTTTTTCCGCCCTTTTGTGTGCTGCATTGGTTATATTTTACGGGTTGGATTTGGAGAGTGTCCATGTTTCAATATTGCCGGTCATTGTTGGTTTTCTGGCCTTAGTAATA
This sequence comes from Gelidibacter sp., assembly GCF_039916245.1. Lineage (GTDB taxonomy): Bacteria > Bacteroidota > Bacteroidia > Flavobacteriales > Flavobacteriaceae > Gelidibacter. The sequence continues at coordinate 3,140 of NZ_JBDSLS010000194.1, read as the reverse complement.
GTGTTGGTTGTCAATTTTTTTATTCAAGATAGCCACCGCTTAAAACCTGTTTTGTTGGCTGCTGTTTTTAGTGTTTCCCTACTGTTGATTTCAAGTCAAATATTCAATAAAAACAACTCATTGATAAATTCTACAAAGCAAATTGTGGACTTCACAAAATCGATGTCTGGCGATAATAAAAACACCATTTTTGTATATGACTATCTCTTAAGTTCGATTCCATTTTATACCGATGCCGAGTTTATAACCCTCAAATTCAATCACGATACTACAGAAAGAGAGATTCAATTTCAAAACGACGATAGTTGGAAGGAGCATCTTTGGGATATGAATGATAAACAGATCGTTAGCAAGGTAAATGAACGTTTTAAATATAAAAACACCTATCTATTTGTGAGAAATGCCAAGGACTTGGATCAGGAGTTTTATTTTTTAAAGGAAAATTTCAAAAGAAAAAAAATGTTTCCAAAATGGACTATTTATTACAATGATTAAAACTTAGGATTTACTTGATATTCTCTTTAAAATAAATTTAGATATATATTAAAGATCACTATTGTCCGGAAAAGAATTATGACACTTCGACAAGATCAGTAACCGCCGCTCCGCTGATAGAACCAAGACTAAACACGTAATTAATTGAAAATATGGGCTGTAAAATTCATAATTAGAATGGATTATGATGTTTTAGAAATAGTTTTCAAAAACCGAGAAATGAAGGGGATTGAGGATCAAAAACGTTGAAAGAACTTTATTGATCACTATTCTCAGAAAATCAACGCAACTTTAATCGGACAACAATGATTAAAGATATAAAATAGCGAAACATCCTTTTTGATAAGAATACTTATTCTATATCTGTTGTTTGCCATATCATAGGAATTGCAATTATTTTGGGTAAACTCTTTGCTACATATTTGGTAGAACTGAATGATTTAGTTGAACATAATTACATTCAACTTCGTTTTTTCGCTATGGAAATTATCTTCCTTTTTTAATATCCGAAAACTCTTCTTATCTTTTTCATAAAACTGGAGCTCCTAAAACCATGGTTTGGTCGTTTAATTTCGGGAACTGGAAATCTCGTCCATTATTTTTCCATTCTTAACAGGAGAATATGTCATTCCACTTTTAGTTTGTAAGACCATTTCTCTCCCTGCATAACGAAGTTTGCAGATCCCGCCGTTTTTGGACATAACTTTTAGATCCATAAGTTTTCCAGATTCCCATTTTATATCAACTATAAAACCTCCTCTTGCAGCCAAACCTTTTACCTCTCCATGCGCCCAATCTTTAGGCAACGCAGGAAGTATTGATAATTCATCGGATTGGCTTTGAAGTAACATTTCTGCAATTCCTGCCGTACTCCCAAAGTTAGCGTCAATTTGAAAGGGTGGATGAAGCCCAAACAAGTTCGGACTTAAACTTTCTGAAATGACTTTGTGCAAGTTGATTTTTGCTAGTTCTGCATCTCCCAATCTTGCATATTGATTGATCAGCCAACTTGCACTCCAACCCGTGTGTCCGCCACCATTTTTAATTCTAAAGTCCAAGGATTGACGTGCGGCTTGAGCCAATTCGGGTGTTTTGTTGACGTCTATTTGATATCCAGGATGCAATGCGAATAAGTGAGAAATATGACGATGACCAGGTTCTACTTCTTCAAACTCTTCATTCCATTCCATTAAGCGTCCATCACTGCCAATTTTTGGCTGTGACAATTCTTTTTGTGCAGCCTTTATTTTAGTTAAGAACTGGTCGTTAATATTTAATGCTGTTGAAGCGTCAATATAATTTTTAAAAAGGTGCCAGATGACCTGTTGATCATGTGCTGGCGCCATGCAAATCTGGCTACGGGTGCCATCTGGTGCTAAAAAAGTGTTTTCTGGAGAGGATGACGGGCCGGACACCAACTCTCCTGTTTCAGGATCTTTAATTAACCAATCTATATAGAATTCAGCGGAAGCTTTTAATATTGGGTAGGTTTTTTCTAAAAACGCCTTGTCTAAAGTAAAGTAATAATGTTCCATAATGTGAGTGCTTAGCCATGCGCCCCCGCTTATGTGCATTCCCCAACTTGAATCTTCTCCAGGAGATGTATATCCCCAAACATTTGTTACCGGATGTAAAATCCATCCTTTAGCATTGTAATGCACTTGAGCTGTTTTAGCGCCCGGTTCTTGAATAGACGCTAACAAATCAAATAAAGGCAAATGCATTTCACCTAAATTGGTTGTCTCGGCTGGCCAGTAGTTCATTTGGACGTTCACATTGGTATGATAATCTCCATTCCATGGCGTTTGGATTTTATCTGTCCAAATTCCTTGTAAATTTGCAGGTAATGTACCTGGTCTGGAGGAAGATATTAACAAATACCTTCCATATTGGAATAGTTTTTCAATCAGATAGGGATCTGAAGGGTTGGTTTTAAAATTTTGAAGACGAACGTCTGTGGGTATGGTATCGGGTTGGGATGTCAAATTTAAACTAACTCTCTTGTAATAATTTTGATAGTCTTTTTTATGAGTATCTAAAAGCACATTATAGCTTTTTTGTTTGCTTTGTATTAAGTTGGCATTAGTAATTGTTTTGTAATCTCTGCCTTTATAGGTAGGGTAATCTAAGAGGTAGTCGGTTGAGGCGCTCAAAAGCAAAGTAACTTCATCGGCATTTTCCACGGTAATTCCAGCGTCAGAATAGTCAATATGACCTTTTTTATGGACAGCAGTTAACCGCGTCATGTATTGCAATCCTTCACCTCCTTTGCCATCGGATAATGTGCCCTGCATAATCAATTGCTCATTTGAGGCCGTAGTTGTGAATTTTTCTGGTCTTGTAAGCTGGCCTTTAAAAGAGATTTTCCCTGGTTGATCAGCAGTCAGTTTAACCACCATGACTTGATCTGGTTCGCTTACAAAAATCTCTCTTTTAAATCGAACTCCGTTTTGAGTGTAGCTTATCCTTACCACGGCATCCTCCAAATCCAGTTCACGATGATAGTTTTCAAAAGAAATGTCATTATCAAAATCCAACCACAAATCTCCTAAGGTTTGAAACGAGCCATAAGGTATATTAGCACCGTTGCCACCTGTTCCGACACCTTTGCTGATTTGGGTTTTTCGGGTTAAGGAACTGGCTTC